>JACROO010000185.1 GCA_016214355.1 Nitrospirota bacterium
CCAATAAAGATGCTTTAAAAATATTTATCAAATTAAATAAATTTTTGAGCAATGCCTGCCCTGCTGTAAAAAACTTTACTCCTCCCAGAACCCCTTGCTCTCCGCGCCGAGTTTCTTTTTAAGCGGCATCCACCACCATTCATTATCCTTATACCACTGTATCGTCCGCTCAAGCCCCTGCTCTATTTTTACAGCAGGACTCCAGTTAAGCCCGCTGTTAATTTTTGAATTATCAAGGGCATATCTGTAATCATGCCCGGGCCTGTCCTGTACAAATTTAATATACTTCTCACTTTTCCCCATTAACTTAAGCACCATTTTTACAAGCTCTATATTCTTCATCTCACAGCTTCCGCCTGCATTATATATTTCTCCTGCTCTCCCTGTATGCAGAACGACATCAATCGCCGCACAGCAGTCTTCCATAAAAAGCCAGTCCCTTATATTTTCACCTTTGCCGTAAACCGGAACTGGCTTGTCTATAAGGAGATTCGTAATCATAAGCGGGATGAATTTTTCCGGGAATTGATAACTGCCGTAATTATTTGAGGGCCTTACAATCACTGCCGGAATGCCGTAAGTTTCGGAGTAAGCGCGCACAAGAAGGTCTCCGGCTGCCTTTGACGCCGAATACGGAGAATTGGGCTTTAGGGGATTTTCTTCTGTGAACTTCCCTTCATCCCCAAGCGTCCCGTACACTTCGTCAGTTGATATATGAATGAATCGTTTTATTTTAAATTCCTTCGTTGCATCAAGAAGGACCTGTGTCCCGATAATATTTGTCATAAGAAACGGCTGGGCGTCCATTATTGACCTGTCAACGTGGCTTTCTGCAGCAAAGTTTACAACACAATTCACATCGCCAAGCACATCCGTAACAAGGCTTACATCCTCAATTCTTCCATGCCTGAAGTGGTACCTTTTGTCATTCTTTATATCTTTCAGATTCTCAGGATTCCCGGCATAAGTCAGGGCATCAAGGTTTATAATTGTGTAATCAGGATATTTCTTAAGAATGTATCTGATGAAATTTGAACCTATAAAACCGCATCCGCCTGTAATGAGTAATCTCACCGGTTTTTCTCCTAAAGACTTAATAATTCATTGCAAAATGCAAAATTAACATTTATCAATTTTACAATGATAATTGTTAATTGATAATTTTTACTTGATTCCTTAAATCCTATCCTTTCTACTCAACCCTGAACGGACTTTCCGGTCCGTCTTCATACCGTATCTCATCAACCGCTTCCTTCTTCCCCGGACCTGCATAAAGCCTGTCAGGAAAATTTAATACTACAGCGTCCTTCTCGCCTGTATTCTTATATGCATGGACAATTCCCGGAGGGATAACCGCAATAAGCTTGCCTGCTGTCCGGACAATCTTCTTATTCATGTATGTCGGGGAGTCCTTTCTGTTGTCCCAGAGATAGAGGCTGAAATTTCCAAGAAAGCAGAAATAGTCTGTCTGTTCTTTGTGTTCATGCGGTCCTCTGACAACTCCGGGGTATGTCACAGAGATATAGCCCATAGCAGGTTTAAACCATGACTCAAGTTCGTCTTCCCTGAAGATTTCAGCCAGCCATCCGCGGTTGTCGGAATGGGATTCCACTTTTTTTATAACTATGCCTTTTATTTCACCGTCCCTGAATTGCGGCATCTCAGACCTCAATGATGGAATCATCCCCTACCATAAGGCGGAGCGCTTTATGCGCATTCTGATTCCTGACAACCCTTGCGCCTTTTCCTATGATGCTGTCTTCAAGCCTTTCAATGCCTGACAAAAAAACATTATTCAGAATCACAGAATGTTCAAGGGAGGAACTGATGACAGTAACATTGTCACCGATGCTGGTGAAAGGTCCTATGAATGAATCCTTAATCTTAGAGCCCTTTCCTATGATTACGGGCCCCCTTACAATGCTGTTTGCCACTATGGCACCTTTTTCTACGGTAACCCTTCCGATTATCTGACTTTTGCCGTCTGCTTTTCCTTTAATCTGCCTTTTAATGTATTCGTCAAGGACGACTGTATTTGCCTGAAGGAGGTCGTCTTTTTTACCTGTATCAAGCCACCATCCGGTGAGGGTCTCACTTTTAACCTTACAGCCCATATTTATAGCCTCCTGTATTGCGTCTGTAATCTCAAGCTCGCCTCTGAAAGACGGTTTAATCCTGTCAATAGCAGAGTGTATCTTGGGTGTAAATATATAAACACCGACAAGGGCAAGATTTGACGGAGGCTTCTTCGGCTTCTCTATCAGTTGTACTATATTGCCTTTCCTGTCAAGCCTTGCAACGCCGAACTGACGGGGATTCTCTACCTCTTTCAGAAATATCAATGCATCGGATGCCTGTTTCCTGAATTCTCTTATTGCATCTTTTATTCCGTGATAGAGGAGGTTGTCCCCTAAATACATTATAAAATCATCATTCCTAAGAAATCCCCGTGCAGTCTTAACTGCATGTGCAAGACCTAAAGGCTCTGCCTGAGGAATATAAGTTACTTTAATGTTCCATTGCCTTCCGTCTCTGATATAACTCTTGATTTCACTGCCTGTCTCAGGAGAGATGATTACTCCCACATCTTTTATCCCTGCCGCATGGATATGAGCGAGGACATAGCCTATTATCGGTTTGTTTCCTACAGGGACAAGCTGTTTTGCTGTTGTATAAGTAAGGGGTCTGAGCCTTGTCCCCTTGCCGCCTGCCAGGATTAATGCCTTCATCAAATTACCCTCTTTGTTTTTGCTTTAAACACTGCTCCGCCATGAACCAGACGGTTCATGGCTCCGCCCTTTCAGTTACATTTAGTAACCTCCGGGTTACTACGTAATGCGTGATGCGTTATGTGTAATAAAACATTTAACGTCTTTACTCGTTACGTATCACGCATTACACATCACGTTTAAATCTTCTCCACGTCTGCGGCGTTTATCCTAAGCGCCACTCCCTGTCTGAGAATGTCCACAGAAAGCACAAGTATGTGCTGCCCCAGTTTTTCAACGAGTATTCCTTCAACGCCGCTCAGGGAACCGAATTTTATCCTCACCTGTTCTCCCTTGTTCAGATAAGGATAAGGGTCAAGGGTTTCTTTGCTTTCAACAAGCTTTTTAAGTGATGTTACTTGCTCATCGGGTATGGCTTCGGGATTTGCCTGCCCTGAGCCGAGGAGCCTTACAACTCCTTTAATCTTCAGGACACTTAGTATATCCTGTGAGGTTTTGGGGATATGAACGAAGAGATAGCCCGGAAATAGCGGGAATGCAACCATCTTTTTTCTGTCTTTCCACTTCCTGAGCCTCTCTACGGTTGGCAGGAATGCCTCAACACCTTTCATACTAAGCCTTTCAAATACCTGAAACTCATGCCGCGACTTTGTATGAATTGCGTACCACTTTGGTTCTGAATTCGTTATCTGCTCCATAGTTCCTCTTTAAAGTAAAAAAATCTTTTTCGTATCCGCTCCAAGGTTTATTATTTTTTGTTTCTCCTCTTTTTTAAATGAAGCAACCAAAATTGCATCGTAGTCTAAGCCGGATAAATTATCCGGGGAGTAAATGTTATGACCGAAAAAGCCGCTGTCAACTCTTTTATTGTCAATAACTCCTACCAGATTAAGCGTCAGCCCGCGCATGGAGACATAGCATATTTCCGCAACTTCACCGTCTCCCCACAGGAGGAGGTTCTTTATTCCGGATGAAATCATCTCTTTATAAACAGCATCTATACGCTGCCGGATGTCTTTAAAATAATTAATGGAGTAATAGATATACTCATAAGTAAGCCGTACTTTCTCAGTAAAACCACGGGGTGTGAGGATATACTTGACCCTGTTTTTTGGGATAGTGGTAACCTTTATATGCCCTTTTTTGGCAAGCCGTTTTATATATGTATTTACAAGGCCAAGTGCAACATCAAGTTTGCTTGAAAGGGTGCGCTGTGTTATAAGGGATTCCCTGCTTATTTCGTCAAGGATTTTAAGGGTAATATCATTGTCATGCCTGCTTGTCCTGAGCTTGTTCATATTATGAACATCATAAGTATTCTAAATCTATTTGTCAAGTCTGCCGTACAAAATTACTCACAACCACGACAAGCAAGGCTGGTTTGAGCGGCTAAAACTTCTGAATCGGGATTGTAGAATTATTTTAAAATCAATGGGTAGAGAGAAATAGCAGGGTTACTCTACCCTGTAAACCTTATCATGCTCTCTGACATAGTCCTTGACCTTGAGCCCTACTCCCTGACCTCTTTCTGCCTTTGCCACATTTTTATGGTCAACTTCCATTGATTCAACCTTCTGCTCAAAGTCAGTGGTATGTCCCTTGATATGGATTACATTACCTACTTCTAAGAAATCGCTTAACTCTAATGCGGCTACACCAAGGGATTTGTAATAATGGGTTATCTTACCTACGAGGATTTCCATGTCAATCCCATTTGTTAACGGTTAACAAAAATGAGACACGAAATACGAAGCACGAAATCTGGATTTTAGGTTTTCTGTTGTAAATTATGCCTGAGCAGCCCCGGCCCCCTGCGCCTCTTCTGCCTTTTCCTTATAGACCTCAGTGATGCTGGTGACCTGTATGCCTGCAGCCTGTAGAGCCTTTTGTATGTCCAAAGCCCTGGCATCCTTTACTTTGAGGATGTAATTAATATCCATAACGCCTCCTAACCGCTTTGATTTATGACATTCTAACAACCTTTAAAATACAAATCAAGTTAAATATGTTTGCTCTAACGTCCCTGATACAACTCTGAAACAGGCACGATTTTTACCTCTTTTAATTCCTCGTCTGAGCCGGCATTTTTCAAAAATTCTATTGTGTTTTTTCTTGCATGGGCAAGTAAGATTGCATATCCCCTTTCTTTCGCAATCTTTACGGCCTTTTCCCATTGAGCCTTTATGTCCTCAGCGGTATCCTTTTCATCAAGAAACACATCGCGGCGTAAAAATTTTATTCCATGCCTGCCTGCTAATTTTGAACTAATGGATTTGGAAGTAGTAAGGCTGTCAAGGAAAAAAATCCCATGATTTTTAAGCATTGAGAAAAAGGTATCCATGGCCCGCTCATCTTCAGTAAAGGCAGAACCCATATGGCTGCTTACACCTATGATATGCGGTATTGAGCCGATGTCCTCTTCCAGCGTCTTGTGGATTTCCTCATCAGACATCCATGTATATAAACCGCCTTTGCCGAGCTTATACGGTTCTTTTGCTTCCATTGGTATATGCCCTAAAATATCATATCCGAGTTTACTGCCTTCATCTGCAACCCACGCTGTATAAGTCTCCTGCGGCAGAATGGCAAATGTAAGCGGGAGTTTGATACTAAGAATCTCCTGTGCAATTTTTTTGCTGGGACCGAGGTCATCTATTACAACGGCTATTTTTGGAAGAGCCTCCGGTTTTTCTTCGGGTTTAAATAGTTCGCGGAAACCCTTCTGGATAACAGTCCTGTCAATTTCGCCGTATAAGAAAAAGACCGCCGCCGCTATAAGGAGCAGGATTAATAATATATGCCTTTTTTTGCCTTTTGC
>JACROO010000172.1 GCA_016214355.1 Nitrospirota bacterium
ACGGCATTTTTATAGAGAATTTGCCATCCTCAACGTCCCCGGTTATCCCGACAATTGGTCTATTCATAAATCCATTTCAAATGAACCGCTCTGTAGCAAGTAAGGTATCTTAAAATCTCCCCTCCCTTGCCTGCCCCGCTTCGCGGAGCGAGGCCGGGGACGGGAGAGGGAATATCAGGGAATATAAATTTTAATTTAAAGAATCCTCCCCGACAGTTTTCCCGTCAGACGGCCTTCCCATAAGGCAGGCACTCCATTAACAAAAACGTAGTAAATGCCATCCGGTCTTTTAAAGGGATGGTCAAAATCTGCTTTGTCTTCTATCCTGTCCGGGTCAAAAATAGTAATGTCTGCAAAAAATCCTTCAGCAATAACGCCGCGATTCCTGATTCCAAAAGTCCTGGCTGGCAGTCCGCTCATTTTATATACTGCATCTTCTATTGTCATTATACCCTGCTCCTTTACATATTTGCTCAAAATCCTCGGGAAACTGCCAAAACCCCTTGGATGCGGCTTCCCTCTTGCAGTAATGCCGTCAAAGCTGCGTGCTGAACTATCAGAGCCTATCATAGTATAAGGCTGTTTCAAAATAAGCTTTAAATTATCTTCGTTCATTGAAAAAAATATAGCCCCGACTCTTAAATCCTCTTCTATCAGAAAATCAAAAATAAATTCAAGAGGTCCCTTTCCCATTGAGCCGCTTATATCAGAAAGTTTTCTGCCCTCCATCCACTTATTCCTGTTCAAATTTACCGCGGAAATTGTGATATTATCCCAGTAATCTTTCTCCGGATGCTCTCTAAGTATTTCTTCTTTTATCCTCTCTTGAACTCTTGAACTCTTCAACTTTTTCAACTCTTCTTTATGACCTCCTTCATACGCCCATGAAGGCAGGATGGCATCAAGGTCAGTGCCTCCGGCAGTATAAGGATACCTGTCGCAGGACACATTAAGCCCCTTCAGACTTGCATCCTCAATCTTCCTGAATGCATCATTTATCTTCCCCCAGTTTTTTCTTCCGCTTGTTTTCAGATGCGATATATGCACACTGATATTTGCCTCAAATCCAATTTTCAAAACTTCATCAATTGCCTCTAAAAGCCTGTCTCCTTCGCTCCTCATGTGAGATGTGTAAATACCTCTATGCAATGCCGTCTCTTTGGCAAGTTCAATCAGTTCGTCTGTGTCTGCATAAATTCCAGGTGGATAAATAAGCCCTGTGGATAAGCCCTTTGCACCCGCACTAATCGCATCTCTAAGAAGCTCACGCATTTTGCTAATGTCCTCTCTTGACGGCTTCTTGTCCGAATATCCTACCTGAGATGCCCTGAGATTTCCATGACCTGCAAGGGTAATAAAGTTAGTAGTAATCCCCTTTTTATTTAAAATTGCAAAATATTCATGGAAACTGTTCCATCTCTCTTTTATGCCGAACTCTTCCAAGTCCTTCTGTCTCTGTTCAAATGCCAGCCCGTAAAGTGGTGCCGCTGATAAACCGCAGTTTCCATTAATTTCGGTTGTCACGCCCTGGCAGATTTTCCCTTCTGCCCTTCCGTCTGCCAGCACTGTAAATTCCGAATGAGAGTGTGCGTCAATAAAGCCGGGACAAATATAAAAACCTTTAACGTTCACCACCTTTTTAGCGCTAATGCCGGAAAGGTCGCCGATTGCCCTTATCCTGTCTCCTTCAATTGCTATATCTGCATGGATTGGTTCTGAATCAGCACCTGCCCCATTGATAATAATTCCGCCCTGAATCAAAAAATCAAAGTTCAAATTATTTCCGTTATCAAAGTTAAAATAAATGCCCTGACAATACTAAATGCCTCACTGGTCATATACTGACAGCTCCCTTGCCTTTTTCATACTACGCTCAAAAAGCGGTGCCAGCAGAGAAACTGAAAGCTTAATTTTGCCGGTAAAAGCAGCCTCAGGAGAATTTTTTAAAGTCTCCCTGTAAAGCGTCTGTGCCTCGTTATAAATTATAGGCAGGAAACGGAGAGTAAGAGACATCGTATATATAAATTCTTTGACAGACTTTAACCTTCCAATGGGACCTAAAAGCCCGCCCATGCCCTTCACTAAATCATCTGCTGCTGCGGCAGCCGTCAGTACTTTTGCCCCAAGTATAAGTATAAAAAGTCTCAGTGAAAGATGAGCCCCCTTTGTAAGCCCTTCTAATGTCACATTGATCCCAAATATTTCATAAACAACCTTTCCTGTCTGAAAAAAGATATTGCTCAGGAATGTAAATGCTAAAAAAAAAGTTATCGGTAATAATCCCCTCTTAAGAATTGATACCGGAACGTTCAGTGAAAGAATAAAAACCAGCGCAAGCAGGATTAAATTAATCTTAAAAGAATCAGAGGCAAAAACAGCAATTATGAGCAGGATATATAAAAGTATTTTAGCCTTCGGACTAAATTTTATCACTATTCCTTCTGACAAGCTTTGAAGGCGCTGTATAGGTTACAACACCTCTGGCTATTGCCTCGGCTATTTTATTTCTATAGCTGTCATCTAAAAGCCTTTTTTCTTCTTCATGATTGCTTATAAAGGATATCTCGGCAAGGATTGAGGGCATTTCAGCACCTACGAGGACATAGAATAATGCGCTTTTAACACGGAGATCATTTATTTCGTCATAATTTTCTCTAAGAGTAGATACAAGAGAGTTATGCACACTATGGGCAAGTCTCATGGATTCATCTCTCTTGCTGTCTCTGGCAAGGTCGCTAAGTATTTTCTGCAGGTCGCCCTGAATCTTCTGCATCTTTTTGAAAGAGATTGCGTTTTCCCTTGCTGCAACCCTCATTGCTTCCTCATCGTCAGTCCAGTTCAGTATGTATGTTTCAATACCGCGTGCTGCCCTTCTCGGACTTGCATTTGCATGAATGGAAATAAAAAGGTCAACTTTTTTAGAATTCGCAATTGCTGTCCTTTCCTCAAGCGGAATAAATACATCCTCCCCTCTTGTAAAAAGGACATCTACATTATATCTTTCTTTGAGTATACTGCCGAGTTTCTTCGCAACACTGAGCACAACATCTTTTTCGTAAAGTCCTGTAGGACCAATTGCTCCGGGATCCTTGCCGCCATGTCCCGGGTCAATCAGCACCTTTTTAATCACTGCAAGCTTCTGACCTTCAGGACGGGAAGACGGCGGGGCTTTTTCTTTCCCGTATACATCAATAATAATTCTGAACGGCTCCTGAAGGGTAATAACATTAAAGCTTTCAAAACTCTCAAGGTCAAGAACAACACGCACTGTGTTTTTGTCAAACTGAGCTGCCCTTGCATCTTTTAAGATGCTGTCTCCGATGGGCAAAGTAGCAGATATTTCCTTGGGCAGGATACAGCCTTTCAGGTCAAAAAACAGCCGGTCAGGATTTGAAAGGCGGCTTTGTGTAAAATCAACGGGTTTGTCTACATCAATTACGATCCTCGTATATCTATCGCTTGACCAGTGGCGGATGCCCTCAATAGCAGCACCTTCAGTAGTCCTGCAAAAACTACTGAGAAAAACAAATACCAAAGGGATTAACAATGCCCTTTTCATATTTTATTTCTAAAACAAACAACAAAAAATGTCAATACCTTTTAAATTAACGCCTTCCCTTCCATCTCAGACGCCGACATCCCGAAGCAGGACAGGACAGTAGGTGCAATATCCATAATCCCCGGATTTCCAGTGTTTATCTTAAAATTAGCCAGTAAGATGCCCGGGACAATTGAGGGGTCCATGATATGGTCACCGCTCCATTTTTTCAGATTATCCTCAAATATCACGGCTGGGGAACCGCCAACAGCCGTCTGCCATGATGCCCTGTAGCCTTCATTGAACCCTACAACAATGTCAGGGGCATTCTGTGCCTGACTGCCCGTGTAAATGCCTGAATTCTTATAAGCATTTCCGACAGCAGGCTGACCATGTTCAGGGTCAGTTAACTTAGCAAGGGCTGATGAGATTTTGTCTGCTACAGAAACGGCGTCATCGCCTGCCTTAACAATGCCATCTCTTTCCCTTCCTCTGATGTTCAAATAAATGCTCCCGAAGCCGAGTGCATAAGCCTGTGTATTCTTCCAGTCAACATACTGGAAAAGGCCGCCGCCTTCTTTGTCATCTTTGTCAGCTTTCTGCGTAAGCTTCATAAAACCGTTCTCCGCCAGCCAGGAATTAAGGTGCACAGTCCTTCGGAAACTGGAAAACCCGTGATCAGAAAAAACCATAACAGCAGTCCTGTCATCAACTTGTTTCATCACCTCTCCAATGACTCTGTCCATCCTCCGGTAATAATCAGTAATAACATGTCCGTATTTTTTGGTATATGTAATGTCATAAAGCGGATGTCCGGTGTCCCTCGTAACCCAAAAAATATGCTGTATCCTGTCTGTGGAAAAGAAAGCCGAAGCCAATAATCCCTCCGTGAATCTGTTTAATTCAAACCAGAGCATTTTCTCCTGTTCCTCAACTATCTCATCGCACATGCTGATAAACGTCTCCTCATTAATCCTGCCTTCTTCAAGGGCTTTTGTATCTTCAGGCATGCCGAGTGTATAAAAACAGCCAAGCCTGCCTGCAAGCTCGCGTATGTAATCATCAGGGCTTGAAATTATAAAAGCAGGGTCCATGGGGTTTACCTGCACGGGTGTCATATAAAGTTCAAAATCAGGGGAGATCTTATTCAGGAAAAATTTGACTATGCCGGCAGCCGTCTTCATAAATCCGAGCTTGAACTTTACATCAATCCAGTCGCTCCATTTGCCCT
The DNA here is from genome assembly GCA_016214355.1 of Nitrospirota bacterium. Lineage (GTDB taxonomy): Bacteria > Nitrospirota > Thermodesulfovibrionia > UBA6902 > DSMQ01 > JACROO01. Next base: position 4,770 of record JACROO010000172.1, read on the forward strand.
GATTCACTGTCAATTTCTTCCCTTCTACATTCATCTCAATCCTGGAATTTTCAGGGGATATACTAATTTCAAGAGCAGTCTTCGCTTCTTCTTTATCCCTCAGTTTAACCACATACGGACCCGGAATATATGTTTTTATCTTATCTCCGCTGACCTGAACCTTTATAACTTTTTCAAATCCCGTCTCATTCCGCGGTATCTCTTTAGTGGTATAAAAAGAGTACCTGCCAAGCCCGCCTTTTATATCTGGAACACCAAGTCCTGAATAAAGTTTAGCCTTGTTTTGTTTAGGCTGAAACGTCATAGGCCATTTTAAAATAGTTGATGGGATGTTGTTTGACGAAGTATGGTCCCAGAAGGCATTCCCATGCATTACAGGCAAAAACATTGCCTCTCGTTTTCCAAACACATTTTTAGGGTTCATTTTCATAATGGCAAGCTCGGGCATATAGTCAGTCACCCTGCGGTTTAAAAAATCAAAGATGCCGTGATAACCCGGGTTATTACCCGTAGCAATAGAAGCCCATGCCACAGGACTCTGTGCTGGATTGCTCGTAGCAAGGGGGACATTGGCGCCTGACTGGCTGAGTTTGAAAAAATTAGGCAGCTCTTTTTGTTCAATTAAACTGCTTAATACCTTTGGGTCTAATCCGTCCATTCCGAGAAGTATTACCCTGTTAAATCTTGGATTTCCAATAACCTTTACTGAATTTTCTTTTGTCATTTATTCATGCCTCTCACCATATAATTTAAGCATAATTTTTACATTTAGTTTTATTTGTAAATTATAGTGTAAAACCTTATTTATTTTCCTCTTGACTGTGTAATTTTTTTATTTGCATGAGAGAGATTATCAAAAATCAGTTTCCTGAGTTTCTCTGTTGTTTCAGGTTCCTGTTGAGAAATGTTTTGTATTTCATCAGGGTCATACCTTAGATTAAAAAGTTGTGTCTTTTTGTCTTCTAAGTAATAAATAAGTTTAAAATCCCCGTCCCACACTGCTACAGTGCCTCTGGTAATCGGATGACCAAATGAACGGTTAGCCTGAAGCTGCATGGAAAATATCGGCCGCGGCGCAAGAGATTTACCCTCAAGCAGTGGAAGCAATGACCGCCCTTCCATCCATTCAGGGACAGTTATGCCCGCAAGCTCAAGGATTGTGGGGGCTATATCTGTCTGTTCCACCGGCGTATCAACTATTCTGCCATTTTTATTATCATGGAACTTGACTATTAACGGTATTCTTACAACAGGTTCATAAAGTTCGGGGCTGCTATGCCCCTGCAGACCATGGGAAAAACTCTCTCCATGGTCTGCTGAGAATATTATAATTGTGTTAGACATATCAATGGTCTCAGCAAGACGCGATAGAAACAGTCTGAATTGCTGGTCAGAATACAGTATGAATTCATCATACCGTTTTCTCAGGACATCTACCTTTGCCTGATCTTCTGGTCTATACTGTCCAAGAGTTTCTTCGCTCCTGCTAAGATAGGTGAATTTTTCGGCATCCCCAAACATGCCCGTATAAGGTTTGGGCGGGAGATAAGGGCTGTGCGGCGGAAGGGTAAAAAGCCACACAAAAAACGGCTCTTTAAACGGTTTTTTTACTTTACTCTCATTAACATCCTCGGTTGCAGGAGAAATGTAGCTCAAAAAGTGATTATATATAATCTCCGAAGGAACAGAGGTAAAGATTACCTCCTCAGAATTTTTTGCCGATTTCCCCCTCTGTAAGAGTTCCCTCACCCGTAATAAATTTTTAACATTATTTTCAATATCAAAAGGAAATGCATTTATAAAATCCCTAACAATGGGCTTGTTCACAAAAAACATTGAAAGGCTATTAATCAGACCGTTATGAGATAATGTCTTAAATGTACTTGAGCGGTCTTTTGTCAGAAAACTCTCTCCGATCCCAAGGGTATCAGGATGGGCAAAGCCATTCTGAACAAAACCATAAATGTTATATCCGTTATCCTTTAAAATCTCAGGCAAGTTGTTTGCATAGCGTTTAACAGGGAAATTATAAGCAAAATACCATACCCTGTGCATCCATACTCTCTGTCCTGTCATTAAGCTCATGGAAGCAGGTGTTGTCCAGTCAGAGGCGGCGTATGCTCTTTTAAAAACAACAGCGTCCTTCGCCCACTCCGATATAAATGGTGTGGTCGGACGATTGTAGCCATAGAGCTGCATATCCAGTGCAGTTAAAGCATCCCATGTTACCAGAATAATATTGGGGCGTTTTTCATTTGAAGATGCGCTGCCTGTATATTTAGCTGCAGGAGGTTCTTTTTCAAATATTTTAATTAAAGAAAATGGCACAGCAAGGATGAGTAAAACAGCAAAAAGGCTGACCAGCGGCGTGATGCGGGTATTCAATCCTTCTAATATTTTTTCTGTATGTTTACGCACAAGCCACACAATACATGCCGCCAGAATACAGATGACTGTCAGGATTACAAAATTATTCAACTCTGCAAGAGCTTTCAAAGAAATGTCATGGAAAAAAGCCCTTTTAATAAACAATGTGAAAGCAATAAAGATAAGCCATGTCGTTATGTGCTCTAAACGGAATAAAGATTTCGGGATTAATTTAGAAACAACATTTACGGTCAGCCATAAAACAAAGGCAATCATTATTTCAGGGAGCGTCCATAAAATAAACGCCAGTGACAAATCAGGCAGGAAATCTGTAAACCGCATATAATAGGAATAGCCGTCCCATTTATAAAAAGCCTCTTTGAGGAATAGAACGGAAAATAAGATAAAAAATATTTTAAGGATTATAATGAAAGATTTTTTAGCTGTCATATTCCTTATATGCGGCTTTATAAACCGCGAGCTTGCGAGATTTTTGCGTTTGCGCGAGAGAAATTGTCAAGAATTAATCTCCTGAGTTTCTCTGTTATTTCAGGTTTCTGCTGCGAGAGGTCCTGTATTTCGTCGGGGTCAGATCTCAGGTTAAAAAGCTGTGTCTTTTTATCTTCTATATAATAAATAAGTTTATAATCACCCTCCACCACTGCAACAGTTCCCTTTGTAATAGGCTCTCCAAGGGCCCGGTTTTTAAGAAATTCCATCGGCATTACCGTCCGTGGTTCCATTGTTTCTCCCCTGAGTACAGGCAGGAATGAACGACCTTCCATCCATTCCGGGCCCGGGATCCCGGCGAGCTCAAGAATTGTCGGGGCGAAATCTATATGTTCAACCGGTATATCAATCACTTTTCCTTTTATTTCACCTGGCAATTTTATAATTAAGGGGATATGGACAAAAGTTTCAAACAAATTTGGTCCCCCGTGTCCCTGCCAGCAGCATTTTGAAAAATTCTCGCCGTGGTCTGACGTAAGAATAACAACTGTATTTGACATATCAACGGTCTTAGTAAGGCTTGCCATGAATGACTTAAACTGCTGGTCAGAATATAGAATAAACTCGTCATAGCGTTTCCTGAAAATATCCAGATCCGACTGCCTTTCAGGTGGATATTCACCCATATCACCGCGAAGGACCTGGCTGTCCCACTGTTTTTTCTCTGTATTAAATCTTTTTGCATCGCCAAACATACCCATATAAGGTTCTGGCGGCAGATATACATCATGGGGCGGGAAAACATGAAGCCATGCAAAAAATGGTCTTTGCGGTTCATTGGCACGGTTTAAGCCTGAACTCTTTTTCTGCGCCTGCGCAATATACTCTAAAAACCGGTTATACACCAGTTCCGACGGCACCAGTGTCGTGTAAATATCAGGCTGGTGAGAATTTATAAAAACAGATAGGGGATTGGTTTCAAATATCCATTCCTCAACAATAGGCCTTTTAACAAAAAAATTTGCAAGCTTACTAAACCACCAGTCCCGGGGTACTGAAAATATATGTGCATCTTCCTTCACTGAAAAGGCCTTTTTTATGCCCAGCGTTACAGGATGGGCGTAAGAATTTTGTACAAAGGCATAAACAAAATATCCGTGTTCTCCCATTATCTTCGGTAAATTCTGTTCGTAATCCCTGCGCGAAAAACTCTTATTCATATACCAGAACCCATGAGTCCAAACTCTCTGACCCGTCATCAAACTCATCAGTGAGGGGCTTGTCCAGTTGCTAGATGAATAAGCCCGTTTAAAGACTACTGCATCCTTTGCCCACTCTGATAGAAACGGCGTTGTAGGACGGCTGTAGCCGTACAACTGCATGTCAAGCGCAGTTAAGGCATCCCATGTTACCAGAATAATATTGGGGCGATTTTTATCTGACACCGTAATCCCAATATTTTTATCCGTTAGGGATTCTGCCCCGGAAGAGTTTTTTATGAATATAGAAAAAGGCACAGCAAGGATAAACAAAACAGCAAAAAGCCAGACAATCGGCGTAATACGGCTGTCTAATCCAGCAACTATTTTCTCAACATACCTTCGTATAAACCAGATAATAACTGCCGTTAAGATAGCGCCTATTATTAAAAGGGCTAAACGGTTTAAACCGGTCCAATTCCTCAGCGGGATTTTAGCTAAAATAGTCGTCTTGACAACCACTAAAACTGCAACAAGAACAAACCATGTCATTAAATGTTCAAAACGAATAACTTTTGTTATTCTGGAAGTAAGGAGCATGGTTATCCATAAAATAAAACCAAGGACTAATCCAAGAACTGTCCATAAGATAAACGCTAAAGAAAGCTCAGGCAGAAAATCCATAAATCGCATGTAATAGGAATATCCATCCCATTTGTAGAAGGCATCATTGACAAAGTACAGCGAAAATAAAACAAAAACTACCCGAAGGAGTACAACAACAGACCTTTTAGATGTCATCTTTTATTTTTTCCTGGAGAAAATATTCTTTACAGTAAGGGCTATCCGCTTCCAGAATACAACTACGGCAGCGAGTATTCCATAAACAAACGGAAGCACTGAGGTAAAGAAAAAACCGCCTGTATTGGGGTCAATATAAGCATCGGCTTGATATGGCAAGGCTAACAGCAAAATTGCACCAGTGATAAAAAATACTGCCGATTTATAGTACATAAATAAAAACCTCCTTCTTAGTAAACCCCATTAGAAAACTTGGGTAGGGCTTTAAATCTTCATCCCTTAGAAATAACTTTTCTAATGGAGTAAATATAATTTTCACTTTATGTAAAACCAACATACTAATAATAACTGCTAATAATACTTATTGTCAATGATTCATTGCCAATGTATGAGTGGTGTTTTTAAAGTATTTTAAATTTTTTTTAAAACCCATAACTACGGAAAATCTTTAGATAATACTGGGCTTATTTTCGAGATAACTCCACACGAAAAAAGGCAGGGAGTAAATTTTTTACTTCTTACTTTTTAAGTAACGTCTGACTGCCAGTGCTGCTCCGCCAGATAAGAAAAGAATGGAGCTTATAGGTTCAGGGACTGTAAGACCAGAGGTGCTGGAGAATCCTCCCGCATGGTTATCAAAATAAGCGGTATAGGGGATACTTCCTGCCTGATAGTTGACTTTAAAGCTAAATCCACTAAGTACACCGGTTG
>JACROO010000019.1 GCA_016214355.1 Nitrospirota bacterium
AGGCGAAACCTCAGCAGAGGGGACATATTTAACTTTCAGCCCTGACCCTGAAAATATTCCCTCGGCAAAGACCTTCATAGAAAAATACAAGAACAGATATGGAGAGCTTGGTCCATATTCAATTTATGCATATGATGCAATAAACATATTGCTGACCGCCATAGGAAATGCCGAGACGACCGACGGCAAGAAGCTCATTGAAAAAATTCACTCTGATGAATTCAGCGGTGCGCTGGGCAAGATAAAATTTGACGGCAAGGGCGATGTCACGATGGCGCCCTATGTTGTCTGGATTACAAAAGACGGGAAGTTTAAAGAATACTGGAAACCGTGAGCAACAGTTATCAGTTATTAGATAAACCCATTAGTTATTAGGCGGAAACAACAAAACCTTGAAAGCAATCTCTCTTGTTATATTCTCTATATTTCTTCTGGGGCTCTCCGGGCATCCTGCTGCAGAAAATACTCCTACCTCTGACTTTGTAATTCAGAGGAGCCGGATGGTCAACGAACAGCTTGTCCGGAGGGGAATCAGGGATAAGAAAGTTCTTGATGCAATGGCAAAGATTCCAAGGCATCTTTTTGTTGATGAGTCATTAAAAAGCAAGGCATACGGAGACCATCCGCTGCCGATTGGTGAAGGGCAAACAATATCGCAGCCTTATGTTGTAGCACTCATGACAGAAGCTCTGAAATTAAAATCCGACGACAGGGTGCTTGAGATCGGGGCAGGTTCAGGTTATCAGGCGGCAGTCCTTGCAGAGATTGTTAAAGAGGTCTATACAATTGAGATTAGAAAAGGACTTGCGGAAAAGGCTGAACGGCTGCTTAATGAGCTTGGATATAAGAACATAAAAGTGAAATATGCAGATGGCTATTTTGGCTGGACTGAATATGCACCCTTTGATGCCATTATTGTCACGTCATCTGCTAACCATATCCCCCCTCCTCTTATAAAGCAGCTAAAAGAGGGCGGGAGATTAATTATTCCCATCGGAAGCACAGTTTTTTATCAGACCCTTACCCTTGCCGCTAAGAAAAAAGGCGAACTTGAGATTGAGCAGATGGGCAGTGTGGCTTTCGTGCCTATGACAGGAGAGGTGCAAAAGAAGTAATTGACAATTAGCAAGAGGATGCGAATTGTTCATAGTTTCTTTTTTGCTTCTTTACATCTGAACTTTCTTTAGAATTTGTCTTGTCTCTTCAATATCTTTTTTTATCTGCAATGCAAGTTCATCGGTTGTTGAAAACCTTGCTTCATCCCGGATTCTTTTTATAAAGTTAACCCTGAGGCTTTTTCCGAGAAGTTCACTGTTAAAATCAAGCAGGTGAACCTCAAAACTAAACCTCTTGTCTTCAAACGTCGGGTTATAACCTATGTTTGCTGCCCCGCCGTGAGTTTTTCCTTCCAGATTAACGGTTACTGCATACACGCCATCTTTCGGGAGCAGTTCATTAAATGTTGCAATATTTGCTGTTGGGATATCAAGAAGACGCTTGCCTCTTTTTGCTCCTTCAATTACAACGCCTTCTACCGAGTAATACCTTCCAAGATAAATTGATGCATCCTCAACCTTGCCTTTGGCTATTAATGTCCTTATTTTAGAACTGCTTATAGTTACATCATTCAATTTAATTTCACCCATTATAGTGACATCAAAACCATATTCCTTGCCCATAGACCTTAAAAGTTCAGGGCTGCCTTTCCTGCCCTTGCCAAATTGATAATTAGAACCGATAAAAATTTCCTTCACCCCGACAGCTTTCACAAGGACATCTTTAACAAAATCTTCTGCCTTAATATGCGCAAATTCAGATGTAAAATTTGCACATATTATGACATCAATTCCAAAAGCCTTTATCAGATTTATTTTGTCCTTAAAAGTTGTAAGGAGCCGCGGTGCCCTCTCGGGAGCTATAATCCTGAGGGGGTGTGGGTCAAAGGTAAAAACAATTGATGTCCCGTTTCGTTCTTTCGCCCTTTCAACGAGTTTGCTGAAGATAGTTTGATGCCCGAGGTGAATACCGTCAAAGTTTCCAATCGTCAGTGCGGGATAAGGAAATTTTTCACTGATGTTTTCAATCCCTTCAATTATCTTCATGGGAAATAATATTGATAAACAGCGGGCTTTGTCAATAATAAATATGGCATTTTTTTGATAATTCAACGAAAATACAGCCGGTAAAAAATTTTTCTCTTGACAAAAAAAGTCATTTGCGTTGAAAATTTATTTATGAAAATAATTGCATTTTTGGGCAGCCCGAGGAAAGAGGGGAATACTGAACTGCTTTTAAAAGAAACGGTCAGGGGAATTGAAGAGGAAGGGTTGACCGTTCAGATTTTCAATCTTAATTCCATGAAAATCAGCCCGTGCCAGAACTGCGGCGGATGCAATGAAACAGGTGAATGCGTCATACGGGACGATATGGACAAAATTTATGATGCAATAAGAACGTCGGACAGAATTATACTGGCATCTCCCATATACTTTTTTGCCTTAAGCGCCCAAACAAAGCTCATGATAGACAGATGCCAGTGCCTCTGGTCTGAAAAATATCTTCTTAAGAAAACTCTCCCTGAAGGCAAATTTGGCAGGAAGGGGCTCCTTCTGCTTGTAGGAGGGGGGAAGGGGAACGCCGGCGTTCAGTGTTCAGAGGCCTGTGCAAAGGCATTTTTTCGCACCATAAGCGTTCCCCGGCATGCCACACTGAGTCATCTCGGCATTGACGGAAAAGGCGAAATTCTCAAATACAAAGTTTACCTTGAGGAAGCATATAATGCCGGCAAGGACATCCTAAAAATTTAACCCAAAAAAGGTGGCCGGGCTTATTGACGCCTCAAGATTATTCTGATATACTCAACAAAATAAAATCGGTGAGGAGTACTTTATGAAATCAGCACTCATTGTTGATGATTCAAACACTGCAAGGTCGTTAATAAGGTTCCTAATTGAAGATATGGATGATATTAATGTATCCGAGGCTTCTACGGGATTTGAAGCCTTGAAATCCCTGCCGCACCAGCCCTTTGACATAATCCTCGTAGACATTAATATGCCTGACATAAATGGTCTTGAACTAATACATTTTGTTAAAAGCACTGACCGCTATAAAAACATTCCTGTTATTATCGTCTCAACAGAAAGCAGCGAGGAAGATAAAAAGAGGGGCATGGCGCTTGGCGCATTTGCTTATGTTACAAAACCTTTTAAATCAGAGGAACTTCAAGGTGTAGTAAAAAAAGCTTTGAATTTATGAAGACCTCAAAAAAAGATTTCATTGCAGAAGCAGAAGATATCATTGAAAGTGCTACGAGTTCCCTGTTAGAACTTCAAGCCTCATTTAATCCCGATGCATTAAATTCCCTTTTCCGTGCCATACATACAATGAAGGGACTCTCAGGGCTTTTCGGTTTTAAAGGTTTCAGCGACCTCTGTCATACCCTTGAGTCTCTGCTTGATGACCTAAGATTAGGCAGGATTGAATTTAATGATGAGACAATAGGTTTTATTTTCAGCAACATTGACCTTTTGAAAAATCTCGTTGACCAGGTATCACAAGACAAAGAGGTCGGGGATGTAAGTGATGCCGTTAGAAGTATTGAGTCTTTCAGGGATGCAATGAAATCCAGGGCTCAGGCGTCAGCCGCGGCTCCGCAGGATGCCTCTCTGAAAAATCTCAGCATAAGTCCGTCCATTCTGAATACCCTCTCAGAATACGAAGAGCACAGGCTTAAAACAAATATCAAAGAAGGAAAGATTGTCTATATGGTTAAATCAGTTTTTGAGTTAACTACCTTTGACAAGGGCATAGAGTCCCTGAACTCAAATCTTAAAAGTATCGGGGAAGTAATTGCGACGCTGCCAAGTTCTCAGGGCGTGCCTGACGGGTCAATCGGCTTCACGCAGCTTTTTGGCAGTTCATCCGGCATTGAAAATGTAAAAGAGACGGCACAATCTGCTGAAGTAGAAATGATACTGCCGCTCAAGACAGTCCCCGGACCGGCAGATGTCACAGTAAAGGCAAAAGAGGTAACTTTAAAAAGCGCTGCAAACACGGTAAGGGTTGATATTGAAAAATTAGACAGGATTTTAAATACAGTCAGCGAACTTGTGCTGGCAAAAGGTGCAGTTATCCGGATTCAGCAGGAGTTGGCTGGATCCTACGGCTATACCCCCCTGACTCTTGATCTGTATAAAATATCCCAAATACTTGACAGAAAGCTCGCAGAGCTGCAGGACAACATCCTTGAATTAAGAATGGTGCCCTTCAGTCAGATATTTTCCCGTCTTGCACAGGTTGTAAGAAGACATATAAAGGAAGTCAATAAGGAAATAGACCTTAAGATATTCGGTGAAGACACAGAGATAGACAAAGTTATTGCAGAAGACATTATAGACCCGTTAATACATCTTATCAGGAATTCAATCGATCATGGGATAGAGGTAAAAGAGAGAAGGCTTGCCCTCGGCAAAAAAGAACACGGCACTATAACTCTCAAGGCATTTCCAAAAGGAAACAATGTCATAATTACGCTTCAGGACGACGGTGCAGGGCTTGACATAGATAAAATCCTGCATAAAGCCCGGGAGAACAAATTAATCCCCGAAAATCAGGACATTGACCGCAGGGAAATCATTAACTTGATTTTTCTTCCGGGTCTGAGCACCAAGGAAAGCGTCAGTGAGGTTTCAGGGAGAGGAATAGGCATGAATATAGTCAAGGAAAAGATTGGCTCACTTGGCGGTTTTGTAGATATAGAAACAGAAAAAGACGCAGGGACAACTTTTACTATAACCTTGCCTATAACACTTGCTATAATTAAAACAATTTTAATAAAAGTGGCAAACGAGCACTTTATAATCCCGCTTACCTCAGTTGCAGAAACCTTCATTGTGGATCCCAGTAAAATCCAGACAATTGAGGGCAGGGAAGTTATTGAAATCAGAAATAAAATACTCCCGCTGCTCAGGATAGACAGGACGCTCCTGCTTGAGGAAAAACCAAGGGACGAATACTTTGGAATAGTCGTGGGTACAGGCGACAGACAGTTGGGGCTTCTGGTTGATGATCTGTTAGGGCAGACTGAAGTTGTTGTCAAGCCTCTGGGTGAATTCTTCAAAAATACCACAGGGGTAGCCGGCGCTGCAGAGATAGGCAAGCACGAGGTTGTTCTTGTTCTTGATATTGAGACAATGATGAAAGAGGCTTTTTTAATAAAAAATGACTTATAGAACTCATTGATTATGTATGAAACTTATTTTGGATTAAAACAGAGGCCTTTCAGCAAAACACCTGACCCGAAATTTCTTTTTTACAGCAGAACCCACGAAGAAGCTTTTGCGCGGCTGCAGCACGGGGTAGAAGAAAAAGAGGTCATAATTCTTACAGGAGAGGTTGGTTCAGGTAAGACTACACTTTCCCGCGCCCTGATGGATTCGCTGGAAGAGAAATACAGGGTAATATCAATTTTTAACCCCCGGCTTACCCCGGCACAATTTCTGCGCGTTATTGCCAAGAGATTTGAGATAGAAAACATCCATTCAAAAGATGACCTGCTTGAGGCAATTTATGAAAAAGTTTACGAAGACCATACAAAAGGCATTACGCCGGTAATAATCATTGATGAGGCGCACCTTATCCCGGATAAGGCTACCTTTGAAGAAATACGTCTTTTAACTAATTTTCAGCTTGATGCGGAAAACCTTCTGAGCCTTATTTTAATCGGACAGCCTGACCTCAGGAAAAGACTTGACAGAAAGGCATATCTTCCCCTGAGGCAGAGAGTCGGCTTGATATACCATCTTAACCCCCTTACTGATGAGGAAATAAAAGAATATATTGCCCACAGGTTAAGGGTCGCAGGCACGGCAGAACCTCTTTTCAGCGAAGAGGCTATAGAGACAATATGCAAATTTTCCCATGGAATTCCGCGAAATATTAACAATATTGCCTCTAATTCCCTGCTTGAAAGCTTTGGTATGGATTTACAACTAATAACTAAAGAAATAGTTTATGATGTAGTGCATGAATTGGGATTAAATGGAGTCAGGATAAATGGACGTAGCGAAGATTAGAAAAAAACTAAAAGAAATTGCAGGGAAAAAGCCTGTAGAGGAACCTCTTAGAGAAGAGGGGAAAGAAGTGCCGCAGTCAGCGGACACAAAAACCGAGGTAATGCATGAAGCAGAGACCCCGATGCAGGCCGTTCAGTATGAGATTCCTGTTGTTCATGAACCCCCTGCGGCTGAAGCTGGTACTAATACCGATACCGGAGAAGAAAGAGAAATGGAAGTCCTTGCCTTTAAAGTGGCAGATGAAGAATACGCTGTAACGACAAGCGAGATACAGGAAATAATACGTTATCAGAATATTACCTTAGTACCACGGTCTCCGAAATATTTAAAAGGAGTTACCTCTATCAGAGGGAAGATTCTCCCTGTAATTGACCTCAAAGAAAGGTTAGGGCTCAGGCATTCCAACACAGGGAAAGAAAAAATCATTATACTTAAAACCTCAAAAGAGCCTATCGGCACGCTTGTTGGCTCTGTTATTGATGTAGTAAGATTCCACAGGGCAGAACTTATGCAGCCTCCTCCTACTTTGAGCGAGAAAGAGAAAGGGCTTATTGATGGCGTTGTAAGAATAAAAGACAGATTTATATCGGTGTTAAATGTAGGGGAACTAATTAAATGAGGCTTGTAGGCAATAGAGGATCGCTATGAAATTAATTCAGACATTAAAAGACGCATCTCTTGAATTGAAAATTGTCGGTTTTGTTGCCTTTTCGCTGATTATCGGAGGCATATTTATAGGTTTTTTCAGTGTCCTGTTTATCCGGGCAGATGTATTTGATACCGCCGCAACATATGCAAATAATACAGCGTCTATAGTTACCGAACACGTCAATTACCTTCTCACCGGAGATAACCTTAATGCTGTCAGGGAGTTTGCCGAAAAGCAAAAAGAGATTTTGACAGGAACAAAATCTATTATTGTCCTGAATTCTGAAGGCCGGGATATTTTTTTAAGAAAGATTCAGGAAGCAGACAGAATAGCCGTTAATAAAATTCAGGAAACCAAGTCCCAGGTTATCCGGAAAACCAAAAAGGAGATATCTTTTTATAATCCGCTTATAAATTCCGCAAGGTGTACCGGATGCCACAGTGATAAACCCGAGGGAAGCATTGTAGGTACAGTAAAGGTTTCAATTTCTACAAGCCATGCTTACGAAAAAGTTGCTTATAGGGTAAAAGTAGTCCTAAGCTATTTGTTTATTGGCACACTCCTCTTGAGTGTATTGTTATGGCTGGCTTTTAAAATAACAATAATTAATCCCATTAAGACATTTGAAAATACTGCTAAAGACCTGTCCCATGGCGATCTGTCATCCAGAATTCATGTCAGGTTTATGGATGAAATGGGGCGTCTGGGCAGCAGCATAATAAAGGCATCCAGAGATATCAGCAAGATTATCCAGAGGGCAGTTAATGTTTCAAACAGGGTTGTAAACGTTACTGTTGATATTGAAAAAGAATCAAAAAAGGTTATAGAGTCGTCGCTGATAGAATCTGAGGCGATAAACAAAACCTCACAGTCTATAGAAGAACTCAACAAATCTATCGGTGAAATTGCAGAAAGCGCCAGCAAGCTTATTTCTACAGCAGAACAAACTGCAGTATCATCAAGCGAAATGGTTAATACCACAGAGCAGATAGCTAAAAATTCCATTGAGTTATCAATTGCTATTGACTCAACTTCATCTTCCATTGAGGAGGTGTCGACAAGCATAAAAGAGATTGCCAGCAGGTCAGGCGAGTTATCCGTTTCCGTAGAGGACACCCTGCTCATAATCAGGGAAATTAATTCAACCATTAAAGAAATAGAATTAAATACTAAAGAATCTGCAAGACTTTCAGAGAAAGTCACCTCTGATGCTACAAGTATCGGCATGGTTGCTATAGAAAAAACAACAGAGGGGATGGAAAGAATAAAGGCTACCGTCCAGCACACGGCAGTCTCCATAGAAAAATTGAGTAAACGGTCGGAAGAGATAGGGAACATTTTAAATGTAATAGCTGAGATAACCGACCATACAACACTGCTTGCATTCAATGCCGCTATCCTGGCTGCTCAGGCTGGCGAATATGGTAAGGGCTTTTCTGTCGTTGCTGATGAAATCAAGGACCTTGCAGAAAGAACCTTATATTCAACTCAGGAAATTGCATCTCTCATTCAATCCGTGCAGTCAGAGATTAAGGATGCCGTCACTGCAATGGAAGAAGGCACGAGAACTGTGAATAAAGGTTATATGCTTATAAAGGATACAGAAGAGTCGTTCAGGGGAATCATAGAAAGTTCAAAACAGTCAACTGAAATGGTTTCCTTAATTGAGCGCGGCACGTTTGAGCAGACAAAAAGGGTCAGTTTTGTCACGGATGCAATGGTGAAAATAAAGAATATGAGCGCGCAGATTGCGGCTGCTACGGCTGAACAATCAAAAGAGATATCTCTCATAATCTCTGCTGCAGAGAAAATAAGAGATATTACGAGACACGTTAAAAACACAACAATTGAACAGTCAAAAGGAGAAAATCAGTTATACGAATCTGCAGAAAATGTCTCTGCCTTACTGCATGAGATTTCAAATTCAATCAACAGGCAGAAAGTTAACACCGATAATATATATACATCTATGGAAAAAATTATGACCCTTCCTGAGGCTAACAAAAACAAGGTATTCGCTATGAATAAAAACCTCAGAAACCTGCTTAAAGATGCAGAGGTGCTTATTACTGAGCTTAACAGGTTTAAACTCCGCGAGGAAGATGAAGCAGAAATACTCAAGATGGGCATTGTCCCTCTTGACGCCCCTGCAGAGATGTACAGTCGGTTTATCCCCCTTAAAGAACATCTTGAAAGAAAATTGAATGAGACAGTGGAACTCAAACTTGCAGTTGACTTTGCCGGTTCAATTGAAGATATCGGTGGCGGCGTGACAGATATCTGTTTTATGACCCCGTCAACCTACATAGAGGCAAGAGAAAAATACGGCGTTGAAGTTTTAGTAAAGGCACTCAGAAAGGGAAGGCCATATCACCATACGGTTATCATTGCAAGAGAAGGCGGGAGAATCGGCAGCATGGAAGACATAAAGGGTGCCGCTTTCGTAAATAAGAATATGCCTGAGAAACAAAAACTTTTAATAAAACAGGCGCTCATAGAACTGGATTATAAGAAAGCAGCCGACAGGGCAGTACTGATCTCAATAGACCCCAATTATACAGGCTTTGTAGAAGCCTCGTATGAAGATTATAAAGAAATAAAAGGGTTAATGCAGAAATTTGGTTTATTGTGATATAAATTTTTTGAAGCCTGAAATTAATCTCTAAACTTAATAAATTGACGAAAGGTTCAAGAGGGAAATAATGAAAAGCGGAAGAACATTAACAACAAGGTTTACAATAGCACTTTTAATTATTCTCATTGTATGTCAGAGCGTAAGTTTTATTTTTTTTATTGCAGTAACGCGTAAAAGCCTCGGTACCGAGATATTCAATAAGATAATGGTTTCTGCACTTGCAGGTCAGGCAATATCTTTAATAACCAGCGTTGCAGCCGTTTCAATTCTTTTTGCCAGAAATGTCAGTAAAACCATATCAAATTTAAACACTGACGTCAGAAGGATAGTCACCGGCGACCTTACAGTTTCCATACAGCCGGTTACTGTCCCTGTAATTGCAGATTTAACAAAAAACCTCAATTCTTTAATAATCCAGTTTAGGGATAACATCCGCAAATCCCGTTTAGCAGCCGGTGATACAATAGTAAACGTTGAAAAGATTAAATCATTTTTAGATAAAGTCGCTGATGATACTAACAACCAATTTGTTTTTACTGAAAAAGTAATTCTGGCATTAAAAGGCGCAGAAACTGCACAGAAAAACATCCTTGACAGTACTTATAAATTTTCAAAGTCCATGGAGGAAGACGTATCATCGCTCACGCAGATTAATTCTATCATTGAGGAAATCTCAGAAAACACCGAACAGTTTTCCCGGTTATTAAACGAGGTATACTCTGCGATTGCCAAGATGGTTGCGTCTGCTAAAGAGATTTCTAAGAATACCGGCGACTTTTCAGTGTCAACCAGTCAGACTATAGCTTCAGTAACAGAGATAGCCCAGAATCTTAACGATATAGAAAAAGGCGCAAAAGAATCCTCTACCCTTACATCACAGGTAAGGCAGATTGCATCAGATACGGGCATGCTGACCGTAGCTAATGCTATGGAGGGGATGGAGAAAATAGCAGAATCCGTCAATAGAAGTTTCACTCTTGTCAGCCACCTGAGTGCAATGTTCAAAGATATAGAAAAGATTCTTTCAGTGATAACCAACGTAACAAAACAGACTAATTTATTAAGCCTGAACGCCGCAATTTTAGCCGAACAGGCAGGGGAATACGGCAAGGGATTCGCTGTCATTGCTGAGGAAATTAAGACGCTTTCAGACAGAACGGCATTTTCTACTAAAGAGATAACTGAGATTATTAACAACCTGCGGGAAGAAATATCCTCAACCATTACTGTTACCGGGGACAGTGCACAGATAGTTGAAAACGGCACTGCCCTTATTGTCAGAACAGGGGAGGCATTCAGGGAAGTAATTGATACGGCACGCAAATCCGACGAAATGGCAAAAATAATTCAAAAGGCTACCGAAGAGCAGGTCAGGGGCATTGCAGAAATAAATACCGCCATTGAAAACCTGCAGAAAATAGTTGAACAGATATTAACTGCTGCCGAGGAGGAAATGCAGGGTTCAGAGCATATCTGGAGCGCAAGGGAAAAACTCAAGGATATATCCGAGCTTATAAAAAGGAATATGCAGGAACAATCGGCGGTTACAAAAGAGTTGTCAAAAAGTTTTGATACTGCACACGAGTCTGTTAAACAGATTACCGGGACATCTTCGGGACAGGAAAAAGTTTATGAAGAACTCATCCTTGTTACAGATAAGGTGAAAACAGCTTGTTACAACACCACTACAATTATTCAGGAGCTGACCGGTTCCTTTAATAAGCTGAATGAAGAAATGGCGGCATTAAAGAAAAATACGGAAGGTTTCAAATTTGAGTAAGTTTGCAATTTTCACTATTGCCGGAGATGAATTCGGGCTTGAACTTGATAAGATTTTTGAAATCATAAAGCCCCAGAAGATAACTCACCTCCCTAATACGCCAAGATTCATAAACGGCGTAATTAATCTCAGAGGGACGGTAATCCCCCAGATGGATATGCGAAAACGCCTTAATGCAGAGCCTTCTCATCAGGAAGAGAGGATTTTAATAGTCAAGATGCATGAAGAAACCGTAGGGCTTCTGGTTGACTCGGTTAAGGAAATAGTTAATATTGCTGAAAAAGAGATAGCGTCTCCTCCATTTATCTTCAAGGGATTAAAGACGGAATATCTCAATGGCATCGGGAAAATAGGAAACAGGCTGATAATTATTCTGAATCTTGACAGCCTTTTGACCTCAGAGGAAATAATGCTGTTGGGGAACCTGCAGTCAACCGTAAGCAGTGATGAATCTCTTACAGATAATAAAGAGGATGCTGAAATTGGCTGAGAATCTGCAAACTGACTTTGAAAAACTAATGAAAAACAAAGTTGTGGAGATAAGGATAGAAGCCGTTGCGTCATTAAAAAAACTCAAGGATAAAGATTCGGCAATTTCTCTTCTTATAAAAAGCCTTGAAGACGATAACTGGCGCGTCAGAAAAACTGCTGTTGAGACATTGCTTGGAATCAGAAGTAAAAAGGTAATAAAAGAACTTATATCTGCGCTAAATCATGAAGAAAGCGCCAATGCAAGAAACTCCTCTATGGAGGCATTAATAGCCTTAGGTTCTGAGGCAACCGATTATCTGATAGATGCCTTTAAAAGTTCCGGACATGATGCAAGGAAATTTATTATTGATATTATGGGACGCACAAGAGATGTAAAAGCACTGCCTCTTATTTTTAGCGCCCTCAAAGACGAGGATTTGAACGTCCGGGCATCTGCTGTTGAACAGTTCTGCAACTTTCATGATACATCTGCCGTCAATACCCTGATTTCAATCCTCAACAGCGGAGATATGTGGCTTGCTTACCACGCAGCAGACGGATTAAGTAAAATTGGCGATGCCAGTGCAATTGACGCACTTGTCTCTGTACTGCCGCAAAAGGATTTAAGAATGCCTGCTATTAAAGCCCTGGGAAAAATTGCAGAGGCTGAGTCCCTGTCTTCAATAGTGCCATTTCTTAAAGATGAGTCTAAAGCTATCCGCGAAGAAACACTAAAGGCTGTCGAGCAATTTTTAGAAAGAGGGGTGCCTGAAGACATCATAATAAAGCATATTAACAGCATTCTTGCGGATGAAACAAACGGGATACTGGCGCCTTATGCTGAAAGCGACAAGACAGACATAAAGGTTGCTGCAACCATCCTGCTCGGTTTGCTTAAAAATAAAAAGGCTGTCGCTTCCCTTCTTGAAATGTCCGTGGATCCCGACATCGCTGAACAGGAAACAATTACAAAAGCGCTTATAGTTATAGGCAGGACAGAGCCGGATTACTTAATCCCCCTCTTTCACTCAACCGACTCTTATCAAAGAAGGATTATATGCGAGATAGCAGGCAGGGTCGGAAATTCTGCCTTCTTTAATCCACTCGTCAGCCTGCTGGCAGACGAAGACGGACATGTAAGGGCAAAGGCAGCCATTGCACTTTCCAGCTTAGACAATCCTGAAACCGTGAAACATATTAAACCCCTTCTTCTTGACGAGTATGTAGACGTTCAGGAGGCTGCAATAGATGCACTGTCAAGATTAAAAAAATGGCTGAATGTGGATGAAATAATAAAGGGGCTCTCTGATAAAAATCCTGTCCTGAGAAAAAATTATGCAGCGATTCTCGGACTTATAAGAGCCGCGACAGCAATAGATGCACTTGGAAATACACTGAGGGATAGCAATATTAAAGTCAGGGCTGCAGTTGTTGATGCCATCGGACTTATTGATACCCCTGCTGCCTTGAAATTTCTGTTGCTGGCTTTATCTGATGAATCTCCGGATGTCCGCAAGTATGCCGCTATTGCACTCAGCAGGATTGCTTCAGAGGAGGTCATAGAGCCTCTTATCCTTCTTCTCAACGATACCGACGTATTCGTCAGGGTCTCCGCTGCAAAGAGTCTGGGCAATACAAGGAACAAAAAGGCTGTTGAGCCTTTAATTAAAGCCCTGTCCGATAAATCCGGTTTTGTAAGGATTACTGCCATAGAGGCATTAGGCAATTTTAAAGATGCCAGGGTTAAAGATATTATGCTGAAACTTCTTAAGGACAGCGACGCCGAGATAAGGGCTACTGCAATTGAGTCCCTGTCTATCTTTGACGGAGTTGCTAAAAAAATAACCCCGCTTTTAAAAGACAGGGAATGGGCAGTCAGAAAAAAGGCAGTTGATGTACTCGGCAAATTTTTCAGGGATGAGAGTGCTGCATATCTGAAAGAGGCAGCAGATACTGATAAGGATTATCAGGTAAGAGAGACTGCGGCGAGGTATCTCGGTGTTTGAAGAAAATATTACACCGCTTCCCTTAGATATCTTCCGTCTGTTAAGAGATTTTATTAAAGATTACTGCGGACTTTTTTTTAATGACAAGTCGCTGTTTATTCTTGAACGAAGGCTGAACAGGCGGCTGAAACTCCATTCTTTAAAGGACTTCAGGGAATATTACCACTTCCTTATGTACGATGCAAAACGCGACGATGAGATACACGCAATTATAGATATCCTGACTGTGAACGAGACCTATTTTTTCCGGGGGCTGACACAGCTTACAGCATTCATAGATGAAATAATGCCCATGATTAAAGAGGAAAAAAAGACAAAAAAAATAAACATATGGTCTGCCGGTTGTGCTACAGGAGAAGAGCCCTATACGCTTGTGATGCTCATACTTGAGAAAGGGGGATTTGAAGACTGGGATATCAAGATATTAGGCAGTGATATAAGCCAGAGGGCGCTTCAGGTAGCAAGGAGCGGGACTTACAGAAAAAATTCTTTCAGAACAACAGACAACTATTTTATAGGGCAGTACTTTCAGAAAGAACAGTCTGACCGCTACATTATCTCAGACAGAGTCAGAAAGCTCGTGGATTTCAGCTCTGTGAACCTCCTTAATCCTTTTAAGATACGATTAATATCAAAAATGGATGTAATTTTTTGTCGTAATGTTTTAATATATTTTGATGATGAGTCAAGAAAAAAGGTCATTGAGAATTTTTTTGACATACTTGTGGATGGAGGTTGCCTGATACTCGGCCATACAGAATCGCTTGTCAGCATACCTACTGCTTATTCGCTTAAGCATCTAAAGAATGATATGGTTTATCAAAAACCTGTCAAGCCGCATCCTAAATCACTGGAGGAAGTTCTAAATATGAAGTTCGCAGACCATGGAATTTCAATAAAGAAAAGATTGGATAATGATAATGCAACCAAATGAAACACGGCAAGTCAAAGTTTTAATAATTGATGACTCGGCATTTAACCGTCAAACGATAAAAAGGATGTTGGAAAAGGCTCCCAACATAGAGATTGCCGGCACCGCAGTTGACGGCTATGACGGAATGAAGAAAATTCTTAAATGCAGACCCGATGTCATTACGCTTGACCTTGAGATGCCGCGGATGGACGGCTTCACTCTTCTTCGCTGGATAATGGAAGAGAGACCCACCCCGGTTATAATTGTCAGTTCTCACGGTGAAAGAGCCACGGTTTTTAAGGCATTAGAATTAGGGGCGGTGGATTTTGTGGTAAAACCTACTAAAATGGCATCAAAAGAGCTGGAGAATATAGAAGGGGACCTTTTAACAAAGGTTTTAGGTGTAACCTTTTTAAAGATGGAAACACTTAAGAAAAATATATCAATGTTAGGCAGTAAGGACATAGCAGTAAGCAGGCTTGGCCCTCAGGCTCTGCACACTCCTGAAGGGATAGAGATGGTTGCTATTGGCGCATCAACAGGGGGACCTGCAGCGGTTCAGGTTATCCTCTCCAGACTCCCGGGAAATTTTCCGGCATCTATAATTATAAGCCAGCACATGCCATATGGTTTTACACGGCAATTTGCAAACAGACTGAATAAAGTCTGTGCCATAACAGTTAAAGAGGCAGAACACGGTGAGCCTGTTGAAGAAGGCAAGACGCTTATATGCCCGGGTTCTCACCATATGACTCTGGCGAAGTCAAAAAATAACGTAGTTGTAAACATCAGGGAGTCATCAAGTACCGATATATATAGTCCTTCAATTGACGTTATGATGACAAGCACGGCAGAAATTTACGGCGACAGGACAATGGGAATTGTTCTCACAGGAATGGGCAGTGACGGGAAAAAAGGCATGAAGGAAATCAAGAAAAGGGGAGGCGTTACAATAGCTGAATCCGAAGAAAGTGCGGTCGTTTTCGGAATACCACGTGAAGTGATACTCGCAGGCGCTGCTGACAAGGTACTGCCGCTGCAGGACATTCCTTCGGAAATCATGAGCAAGGTGAAAAGCCCTGAAGATGTTAAGACAACTGATAAGCAATAAATAATATAATGACTGGTGGAGATTATGACAAATATAATGGTTGTTGACGACTCACCGACAACAAGGCAATTAATTACGTTCGTATTAAAAAGGCTGACAAGCTCTAATATTGTAGAGGCTACTGACGGGGCTGATGCGCTTAAAAAGCTCTCTTCCGGGGTATTTGATTTAATCCTTGCAGATATTAATATGCCTGTAATAGACGGGCTCAAACTGATAAGCCTTCTAAGAAATGATCCCAAATACAAAACTACCCCGATTGTTATTATTACAACAGAGGGCGCGGAGGAAGACAGGAAAAAGGCAATGGCAATAGGAGCCAACGCATATATAACGAAACCGATTCAGACACAGGAACTTATAAAAACGATTAATCAGATACTTAAGCTATAAGCCATGAACTATGAGCTATGAGCTATATTATAGCCTGCCCTTAGCTGCCCGCATGCTGCCTTAATGTCCTCCCCTTTACTTTTTCTGATGATAGCGGTTATCCCTGCATTAATTAATATTTTTTGAAAAGCCAATATTTTCGCATCTTCAGGTCTTTTAAACATCCCCCTTTTAGTAAAAGGGGGTGAGGGGGGATTATATATTGGGTTATAAGGTATCAGATTTACTTTTGCCCTTATGCCTTTTAGCAGCTTAATAAGACGCAGGGCATCCTGCACTGAGTCGTTTATTCCGTCTAACAGTACATACTCAAAGGTTATCCTTCTCCTAATAGGCAGGGGAAAGTTTTTGCATGCATTTAAAAGTGCTTTAAGAGGATATTTTTTATTAATGGGCATAATTTTATTTCTTATCTCGTCTGTAGAGGCATTTAAGGATACCGCAAGGTTTATGCCGGGACCTTTTTTAGCAAGTTCGGAAATCCCCGGAACAATGCCTGCCGTGGAAACAGTAATTTTGCTTTTGGAAAAACTCATAATGCCTGTTAATCTCCATAGGGCATTTACAACCTCTTCAAAATTATTTAGAGGCTCACCCATTCCCATAAAAACTATGTTTGCAACAAAACCAATCCCTCTTTCGTTTCTGAGCAGCCGTTGAACTGCTATTACCTGATCAACAATCTCATAAGCCTTAAGATTCCTTTTAAAGCCCAGCTTCCCTGTCACGCAAAAACCACATCTCATCGCACAACCGACCTGTGAAGAAATACATAAGGTCAACCGTCGTTTATCATTATCCGGAATAAGCACGCTTTCTATCGTCTCGCCATCTTCTAATTCAAAAAGAAACTTTTGCGTGCCGTCTCTGGATATCTGCCTTTTTAAAAGAATAATGCTGCTGATGTATGCTGTTTTATTAAATACTTCCCGCAAAGACAACGGCAGATTAGTCATTTCATCAAAAGATGCCGCGAGTTTTAAGTATATCCAGTTAATTATCTGTCTCGTCCTATACGGTTTTTGCCCGAGGCTCTCAATGAATACAGCCATATCTTTTTCTGAAAGGGATTTGAGATTTGTTTTCATATTTATTATTCTAATACAATACTGTATTATTAAACTACGTTACGTGTCGTAGACAGAAACTTTGTTTGATATTTGAATTTGCTTTAATTGTTTCAAAGGATAAATTCCAAACCAGGTTCTCTGTGGTTAAATGAATGCTAATTTGCCGGCGTGGCGGAACTGGCAGACGCGCCGGACTCAAAATCCGGTGGGCGCAAGCCCGTGTGGGTTCAACTCCCACCGCCGGCACCATGAATATGCCGCGCTTGATATAAATAGAGTTTTTTATTACTATCAAACAACTGACTCATTACGAATAATGCAAGGAGAAAAAATGAAAAAATTTTTAAAGCTTATTTTAGTTGTTATTTTACTGTCCGGTTTCATAATTTTCCTGCAGGCAGTAAACATTAATGCAGAGCAATTTTCTCCATGGGCAATTGACAAGCTCACAGGCACAAAAGCCCCTGATTTTACGCTCAAGGACATTTCCGGGAAAGACATATCACTTTCATCTTTTAAAGGCAGGCCTGTACTGCTAAACTTCTGGGCTACATGGTGCCCGTACTGCAGGGAAGAAAGACCGCTCTTGAATTCACTTTATAAAGAATATAAAAACAAAGGGCTTATTATAGTAGCAGTTTCAACTGACAAATCTGCTCAAAAAGTAAAGGACTATCTGAAAAAGATACCTATGGAATTCACACTTCTTATAGATAACAGAAAAACAGCAGAACTTTACGGCGTTTATGCCCTGCCGACCTCTTTTCTGCTTAATCGTGACGGCGTAATTAAACAAAAATTTATGGGGGTAAGAGACTGGACAGACCAAGCTTCAAAAAAACTTATAGATGAACTTTTGAAATAAGGGGATTAAAATTAACAGATTGTTGAAAAACTCTCTTTTTGTCGCCCTGAACCTGTCTGCCCTGCCTACCGGCAGGCAGGCGACAGGCAGGCTTGATTCAGGGTCTCTTGCCCATTTGATTTTATTAGATGCTGAAATAAACCTGTCATGACGAGGGGTCAGGATTCAGCATGATGTTTGGAGGCATGAATGGACCCGGAGGAACTTAAGTATCACAAAGAACACATATGGGTAAAAATTAACGGTAAAAAGGCTATTATAGGAATAACTAATTATGCACAGGAATTTCTTGGGAAGATTTCATACATTGATTTGCCGGAGGCAGAAATGGATGTAGAGGCTAATACAGAGCTTGCGGAAATAGAGGCTTCAAAATCCTCGTTCTTTGTTGTAAATCCTTTAAGCGGGACAGTGACAGCGGTGAATGAAGAGCTTTCAGAGACACCTGAAATAATGAATGAGGACCCGTACGGTAAAGGCTGGATCGCTGTTGTTAAAATGAGAAGCACTTCGGAACTCAATGATTTGATGGACGCCTCTGAATACGAAAGATATCTTGAGAAAGAAATTAAATTAAAATAATTCAATTACATCAAGGGCGATGACTACAAAAAAAGTAAAGATAGGCAGCGTCATTATCGGAGGTAAAAGTCCGCTTGTTTTTATTGCCGGCCCCTGTGTGATAGAGACTGAAGCTGTAACATTAAAAATTGCAGTGAAGCTCAAAAAAATATCTGATGCCCTTAATATCCCACTTGTTTTCAAAAGCTCTTATGACAAGGCAAATAGAACGTCTGTTAAATCCTACAGAGGTCCGGGTTTAAAAAAAGGGCTTAAAATATTAGAAAAGGTTAAGAAGGCAACAGGACTGCCGGTGCTTTCAGATGTTCATTCTGCAGAAGAAGCCCGTTATGCAGCAGAGGTTCTTGATGCACTTCAAATACCAGCGCTTTTATGCAGGCAGACCGATTTAATCCTCGCCGCATCAAAAACAGGCATGCCTGTCAATATCAAGAAGGGGCAGTTTCTTGCACCGTGGGATATAAAAAATGTAATTGAGAAATTTACATCTTCAGGAAATCAAAATCTCTTTATCACAGAGAGAGGGACGTTTTTCGGATACAACAATCTTGTGGTTGATTTCAGGGGCTTGCCGTTAATGCGTTCATTCGGCTATCCTGTGGTATTTGATGTAACTCACAGCCTTCAGCTTCCCGGAGGGCAGGGAACTTGTTCCGGAGGGCAGAGGGAATTTGCAGAACCGCTTGCGAGGGCGGCGGTTGCTGCCGGCGTTGATGGTTTTTTCATGGAAGTTCACACAGAACCCCGGAAGGCGCTCTGTGACGGGCCTAATATGATAAAATTGGATGAGTTAAAAAAAATGATACTGGTTATAAATGATATTGATTCGTTAATTAGAAAATGAAGCCATTTACTGATAAACTATTTTTACAAAATGGCAGGACATAGTATTTGAACGGTTTCTTTTGCCAATAGTCAAGATTTTTTAATAACTAAATAAATAAAGAGGCAAAAGCCTCGGAGTCCCGAAGTATTCGGGACGAGAATGAGTGAAAATACTATATCCTGCCATTACGGAATTGAGGCTAATTAATCTTTATGGATAACATCCTTGAAATAGCAAAAAGGGTTTTGAAAATTGAGGCAGATGCCGTCAGTGCCCTTACGGAAAAACTTGACAGCAGTTTTGAGAAGGCAATTGAGCTCATTTACAAAAGCAGGGGCAGGGTAATTGTTACGGGCATGGGGAAGTCAGGGCTTGTAGGCAAAAAAATCGCAGCTACCCTTGCCTCAACAGGCACCCCTGCATTTTTCCTTCACCCTGCCGAGGCAAGCCACGGAGACCTTGGAATGGTTACTTCTGACGATGTAATAATCGCCATATCAAACAGCGGCGAGACCGAAGAACTTGTCGGATTAATACCTTTTTTAAAAAGGTTTAATGTTAATTTTATCTCCATGACAGGTAACACTGCCTCAACGCTTTCCAAAGCAGCAGATATAACCCTTGACATCTCCGTAAAAGAAGAGGCGTGTCCCATGGGGCTTGTGCCTACCGCCTCCACAACTGCAGCACTTACAATGGGCGATGCAATGGCAGTTGAAAAAAAAAAAAAAAAAGGACTGAGAGAAGAAGACTTTGCCTTTTTCCTTATTACAGACGGAGACCTTAGAAGAGGAATAGAAAAATGGGGGAAGGCATTTTTTGATATGAAGGCTGGGGATGTGATGTCAAAAAATCCAAAGTCAATCGCAGAAGATGAGCTTGCTGCAAAGGCTTTATCCGTCATGGAGCATCACTCAATAACGGCACTTCTCGTTCCCGACCAAGAAGGCAGGGCAAAGGGAATTATTCACCTGCACGATATACTTAGGAAGGGGATTGTGTGAAAAAAAGTTCAAAGTTAGAAAATAAGGCAAAAAAAATCAAACTTCTTATCCTTGACGTTGACGGCGTGATGACTGACGGTAGTATTATTCTTGACAACGAAGGCAATGAGTTTAAGGTATTTCATGTAAGGGATGGGCATGGCATAAAGATGCTTCAAAGAGCCGGGATAAATGTTGCTATCATAAGCGGGAGGAAGTCTAAAGTTGTTGAGAGGAGGGCGGAGGAGCTGGGCATTACAGAGGTTCATCAGCGTATTTTCAAGAAATCAGTTGTTTATGAATCACTGCTTAAGAAATATAAATGCAGGGATGAAGAAGTGGCTTTTATGGGCGATGATACTGTGGATATAGAGATTCTTAAAAGGGCAGGGCTGCCTGCTGTGCCTTTTGACGCAGACGAAGGGGCAAAAAAATGGGCGCTCTTTATATCCGGCAAAAAAGGCGGCAGAGGCGCTGTAAGGGAGTTTGTAGATTTAATCTTGAAATCATCTGGGCTCTGGGGCAGCGTATCTGGGGAATCTCTTGGTTAATATACCAACACTCATTACCTTTAGTAGAATACTCTTAATCCCCCTTTTCATTTTAGTGGTTGCTGCAAGACCACTGTTTGGAACTTTTATATTTGCCCTTGCCTCTGTAACAGATCTCCTTGACGGATATATTGCAAGGAAGTCAAAACAGGTAACAAAATTAGGTGTACTCCTTGACCCGCTGGCTGATAAACTCTTAGTAATATCTGCACTTATTGTTCTTGTTGATATGGGTCTTATAGATGCATGGATTGCTATAGTTATCATTGCAAGGGAGTTTATTGTTATAGGTTTAAGAATTGCAGCCTTGTCAAAGGATATAATAATCCCGGCTGAAATGGGCGGAAAGATAAAAACCGTGACTCAATTCGTCTCTATTTTTATTCTTCTTATAGCCCGTTCGCCATTAATCAGCTTCGACTATTTAGATGACATAGGGATAGTTCTGTTATCGATTGGAATGCTTATCGGTATTGTGTCAGGCATACAGTATTTTATTCTTTTCTGGAAAAGGGTTTAGAAGAATTAAAAATGCGCAATTACGGAGAACTAACTTTTGTTTTCTGAAATATTTTTCGTGCTAATTGCTTATGTCATCGGTTCTATTCCTTTTGGCATTCTGGTTGCAAAATCAAAAAATGTAGATTTAAAAAGTGCCGGAAGCAGGAATATTGGCGCAACAAATGTTCTCAGAACGGTCGGGAAATTACCTGCGCTCATTACCCTGCTTGGCGACTCTTTAAAAGGCGCTGCTGCTGTCCTGCTCTGCAGGGTTTTTGCCGGAGGAGAATTATGGGAAGGCATCGCAGGAATCGCGGCAATAGCCGGGCATATTTATCCGGTATTCCTTTCTTTCAAAGGAGGCAAGGGGGTAGCTACAGGTTTTGGGGTTTTAATTGCGTACAGCCCCTTATCAGCATTCATTACATTACTCATATGGATTAGTGTGGCATTGATTACAAAATATTCTTCTCTTGCGGCTATTGTTGCTGTCAGTGCACTACCGATTACATTTGCGATGCTTGATTTCTCAATGATTAAAATTTTTTTCGGGGTTCTGCTTGCGATGTTGATTGTCTTCAGACACAAAGAAAACATAAAGAGACTTATTGAAGGAAAAGAATCGAAAATC
>JACROO010000173.1 GCA_016214355.1 Nitrospirota bacterium
AGCCAATCTATCTATTGCCTCGCCGATAGGAAACCACCTTGCTTCATCTACTTCCCGGTCATGCGCATCAGTGCTTCCGCTCTTATATTCCATAAGATAAAAATAAACAGTCTTATTGAATTTCACATTTTCATCCTTACTAAAATACCAATAAGAAATCTTTCCTATTTTATCAATAACCTCTCCTGACAGCCCTGTTTCCTCCCTCACCTCTCTTACAGCGGCTGTCTGAGAATCCTCGTTTTTGTCAATAGCGCCCTTAGGCAGACACCACACTGTCTTATTTTTTACAGCTATGAGCGCAACCTCAATGCCTTTTCTTGAATTGCGGAATATAACCCCTCCTGATGATGTTTGCTTTTTTATGGCTGCTGGTCTTGTAGTTGCCACGGATTTTAATTACTTTCCATGTATCCATGGAACAATAACTCTTACAATATCATTATAAAAAACAAATACTATCAATAAAATCAATAATGCCATACCGATTTTGGTCACGGCATTCATTATTTTATCACTTAAAGCCTTGCCCCTTACCGCCTCAATGGATAAAAACATCAAATGACCTCCATCAAGGACAGGGATAGGGAAAAGGTTGAAAATCGCAAGATTAATACTTATTATGGCAATAAAATTAAAGTAGGTAAAAACTCCTGCAGAAGCAGCCTTTGCAGCAGAATCTATAATCAATATAGGTCCGCCTATCTGCTTTGCTGCAACGCCGCCGGTTAACAGCCTTCCCACAACTTTAAGTGTGAGGACGCTCCAATCATAAACTGCCTCCATCCCCTTTAGAGGCGCATACACAATCTCCTTGCTTTGCACTATTTTAAAATCTAATTTCTTGGAAATCCCTATTCTTCCGACTACAATTTCTTCACCTTTTTCATCCTTAATATTTGTTGGTTCAGGAGTTACTTCGATATCAATCAGTTCATTATTTCTTTTTACCTTAAGGCTGAGTTCTTTTTCAGGATTTTTTGAAAAAATCTCAGCCATCTCATTCCAGTCATGCACAAACGTACCATCAATTGAGACAATGGCATCTCCTTCCTTCAGTCCTGCTTTCATAGCAGGAGAGCCCTCTGCAACACCTTCAATGGTGGTTGTCATGCTGTTTAAATTGGGTATGGCCACAGGAAGCTTTACCCCGAGAAAGATAACAAAAATAAGATAGGCTAATATGAGATTGAAAATGGGCCCTGCAAGGATAATCGCTGCCCTTTTCCATACAGGCTGGTTGTTAAATGCCCTTGGCTTATCTTCTTCTTTAATCTCTTCTCCTATCTCCTCGCCAAGTGGTTTTACATAGCCTCCAATCGGGATTGCTGAAATCATGTAGTCGGTTTCTCCGATTTTTTTACCTATAAGCCTGGGACCGAGTCCAAATGAGAACTTTAATACTTTTACGCCTACGAGTTTAGCTAAAAGAAAATGTCCAAGCTCGTGAAAAAAAATCAATAACCCAAAAAGAAATACAGCCGCCAAAAAAGTTGTCATATATTAATTCCTTTGTTTTGCTGGAATATTATTAACAAGATGTTCTGCCTCTCCTCTTGCCCAGTTTGACGCATCAATAATACTTTCAATGGTATTACACTCTGAGACTTCGTGCTGAGCCATTGTATTAGAAACTATATCCGGGATTTCTGTAAAAAGAATTCTTCTATTTAAAAATGCATCCACTGCAATTTCATTTGCTGCATTCAGCACTGAAGGCATTGTTCCGCCTGCTTTCAGCGCATCATACGTTAAAGAGAGGCAGCGGTATTTAACAAAATCAGGCTCTTCAAAGGTAAGTTCTTTCACCCTGGAAAAATCAAGAGAGGGAAGCACATCTTTAAACCTATCAGGATAAGAAAGCGCATAACTTATGGGGCATTTCATATCAGGCACTGACATTTGCGCCATAATACTGCCGTCAATAAATTCAACCATAGAGTGCACTATGCTCTGCGGGTGAAGAAGAACTTTAATTTTTTCAACCGGCACCCCAAAAAGCCAATATGCCTCAATTACCTCCAGTCCTTTGTTCATAAGGGTTGCTGAGTCTATTGTTATCTTTTTCCCCATTTGCCAGTTGGGGTGTTTTAAAGCTGCCTCAGGGGTTACTGTTTCAAGCTCTGATATTGATTTCTTAAGAAACGGGCCTCCAGAGGCTGTTAGAATAATCCTTCTAATCTCATTTTTTCGCCTGCCAGCAAGACACTGAAAGATTGCACTGTGTTCACTATCAACAGGGATTATTGATGCCCCCTTTTTTGAAGCCTCGGACATGATAATTGAGCCTGCCATTACAATGGATTCTTTAGAAGCAAGCGCTATGTTTTTTCCGGCGCTTACGGCAGAAAATGTAGGCATGAGACCAGCAGAGCCGACTATTGCAGAAACTACCATATTCGCATGCCGGAGGGTCGCTACTTCTATGAGCCCCTTTTCACCTGCCAGAATCTCTACCGGAAGATTTTTCTTCTTTAATTCTCCGGCAGCAGACTCATCAGAAACAGCAACAACTTCGGGATTAAAGGTATTTATCTGGGATTCCAGTAAATTAATGTTATTTTTTGCAGCAATACCAATAACCTTGAACCTGCCGGGAAACTGCCTTACGACTTCAAGGGTAGTTCTGCCTATAGAACCAGTAGAGCCTAATATGCAAATCTTCTTCACGAATACCTCAAAAGAAGATAAAGAATTGGTCCTGCAATAAGAACACTGTCAATTTTATCAAGTAAACCGCCGTGTCCTGGAATAAGATTGCTTGAATCTTTCACACCCGCATCGCGTTTAAACATAGATTCAATTAAATCACCTATCAATGCCGCTGTCCCCAGAACAGCGCCGGTTACAATTGCCTTCATCATTGTAATATCATTTACATTAAAGATAATCTTCATAATTACAGCCCCGACAGTCCCTCCAAGCATGCTTCCAAAAGCGCCTTCAACAGTTTTATTAGGGCTTATTGCAGGATATAATTTATTCTTTCCCAAAAATGTGCCGATATAGTAAGCTGCGCTGTCTGCAATCCAGACTGAACCATAAAGAAAAAATATATGCCTTGCGCCAAGAACATCATCTCTCAGAAACCACTGGAAGCTCAAAAAACCACCTATATATAAAAACCCAACGCCAAGGGGACCAATCTCTGACATGATTCCTGACGGGGTTCTGGTGGTTAAAAGCCTTATCAATAATAAAAGAAATATGCCGATAAAAATACCGTCAAGAAAATATGCCGGCTGTACACAGGACATATAAAACAGTATGCCGCCGAC
>JACROO010000011.1 GCA_016214355.1 Nitrospirota bacterium
CTCCTTGAAAAGCTTTTTCCAGTCGTCAACATGCATCATTGTTTCAGCAGTAAGTACCCATTTATAAATATTTTTCCGCTCCTCTTCATTTCGCCATGCATCAATTGTTATGTAGCTGTTACCTCTTGATACACGTTGAATCTCTTTAAGCGCTATTTTTAAGCGGTCAAACGGAAGGTTATGAATTGAATTGATAGAAATAACCAGGTCAAAGCTTTTATCAGGATAAGGCAAGCTTTCAGCACTCGCTATCTTAAGAAACCGCTTTACGGACGGTATTGCATTTTCTATCGCATACGAGCTGACATCTACACCAGCAATAGTACAATTAGGCATGATTTCTTTAAAGTCATACAGCATGAAACCTTTTGCGCAACCAATATCAAGGATTGCAACATTATCATGCAGATTATAGTAATCTTTCATGCGCTTTATGACAGTCTTCCACCTGCCGTCATATTTATATCCTCCATAGCCGCACTTCCTTTCACCATCAAAAAACTCCTTATCAAACCTTTTTGCAATAACTATAACTTCAGGAGTTTTTTCAAGCGCACGTTTATCATAGTCTCGCGATGTTTTGGGATGAGTATCAAGTAAATTTATCTCTTTTCCCATTTTAACCTCTTGTTCAGTTTAGATATTATCATATCACTCAAGAGATGCATCATCAGGTTTTATAATCATGCAATCTAAAAATTCTTTTCTTTCCAACAGTGGTTCAGCATCTTCAATAGGTCTTCCATACTTAACTTGAGGAATAACCTTATGCTTAGCAGAAATTTCCACATTGCAAAAGACAGGTCCCTTCCAATTGAACACCTCTCTGAGTCGTTCAACTATAGATTTATTACTGTCAATCATTACGGTCTTGAACCCATAAGCATCTGCAACCTTGAGAAAATCGGGGAATCCGAGTCCACCTTCCGTTGTCGAAGCCAGATATCTCGAGTCTAACCATTGATCCTGCGTTTGTTGAATCATGCTATACCCATGATTATTTATAAGAAATATCTTAATAGGCAACCGGTGTCTGATAATAGTTGATAGTTCTTGAATATTCATCTGAAGACTGCCATCTCCGGTCACACAAGTTATTGGCTTGTCATCATGAGCAAAACAAGCTCCAATACTTGCAGGTAATGCATATCCCATAGATGTAAAATTGAAATCGTGAAATAGCCTCTGATTCGGCTTGCACTCAAAAGCTTGCATCATCCATGCTAAAGTACAACCTGTATCAACAAATATCACATCACCTTCATTAGATATTTGGGATAACGCTTTCACGAAAACATACGGATTGACCTCTTCTTGTTCGAAATATTGCCTTTCGCAAATAGGATACTTTTCTTTCCAAAATAGGATTTTTTTCTTCCAGACATCAATGTTTTGCGGCAAAATATCTTTACCTTTTCTGTTTACCGCCTTAATAAACNNNAACATCTTAAACTTATTGAGTTCATTTTTATCTATGTCTACGATAATCTTTTTTGCGCCTCTGCCGAAGCTTATGAGTGGTGTACCAGTTTCTCGAGTATCCAACCGAGCGCCAATAGAAAAAATCAGGTCGGCATTTTGAACAGCAAAATTTCCATATCGTGTGCCATGTGTCCCAAATGAACCAACTAGTAAAGGATTATCCGAAGGCAAAAAATCAATCATTGCCCAGGTTGGCGCAACAGGGAAATTTAATATATCAATTAATCCTCTAACTTCCTCCTCAGCTTTAGCCAAACGAACACCCCATCCGAGCATAAGAATGGGCCTTTGCGACATATTTATCAGATGGATGCACTCATCAATTTGATGATCAATATCAAAAGACTCTAATATATTTTCTTCAGAAACAAACGACTCCAATAAATCAGGTTCAATTTCCATTCTCTGAACATTATCTGGAATATCAAGCAATACAGGGCCTGGTCGTTCAGATGTAGCAATGAAAAATGCCTTTTCAAGCTCATAACGAATCTTCGCAGGATCATCAATTTGTGCAGCATATTTAGTAACAGGTTTGCAAATATCAACAGTATCAGTTTCCTGGAATCCAAGCTGCCTAACTCCACTCTTTCCTCTGAGCCTAAATGTAGAAACCTGTCCAGTAATATAGATTACAGGAACTGAGTCATAATAAGCACAGCATATCCCAGTAATCATATTAGTTGCGCCCGGCCCGCTGGTCGCCATTGCAACCCCTGGCTTTCCTGTTACCCTTGCGTAAGCGTCGGCCGCCATTGCTCCTCCCTGTTCATGCTGTGGACATACAAAAGTTATGCCTGGAGTATCTGCAATGGATTGTATCATGTGAACCGATGCCCCCCCCGTAATCGCAAAAACATGGCGAATTCCTTTCTTTGCCAGAAAGTCTGCTATATAATCGGAAAGTTTCATTTTCTTTTCACCCACTCGGAACGCAGCCCTACCCCCAGTGACCATATATAATGGCACATAGGAGCATATCCCATATGAATAACCTCATCATTCATTCCAAACATAAAAACATTTTCAAAGTATTTTTCGGTAAGTTCGCGCAGTGTTTGCATACTTTTTAAATTAATGTGTTGAATCTGACTGCGAGGGGTTGCGTATTGTGAAGCAGTTACATTTGGAGTTCCTGTAATTAAAACGCCCTGTGGCTTTAAACAACCCACTATATTTTTGAAAAAATTTGCTTCTTTTGTCGGCTCTAAATGTTCGATAACATCTATAGAGAAAATAGCATCAACTTCGATTTGAGGTGAATCTTCATTTAAATCAATATTTAAATAGGTGACATTTTTTAAATGAGACAATCTTTTGGCATTTCCCTCAAGAAGCCTTTTATCCCAATCAACAGAGTATACATGGTTAACAGCCTGAGCGATTATTGGAAGACCAAACCCATCGCCCGAACCAACCTCCATTATATTTTTTTTTCCTTCCAACATTTTTGCACAAAACTTGTACCGGGAAAGAACAAAACACATATGTTTAGGATCGTTGATTAAGCTGTAAGATGTCCACGGACCAAGATTTATTTCAGAAGTTGCAAACTGATAATCTGTCCCTTCACTGTATGCCTCTTTCGCCGACTTGTTTTGTTTAGCAGTTTCCAAGATAACCTCCTCTTATAGTTAATCAATGCTCATCATTCAAGATTCTTGAATCGTCTCAACTTAAACTTATTTTTATCACTAAGAAGTTGTGCTTCTAATTGTTTGCCGCCCTGTCTCCATTGGTCATGAACTACCGAAAAATTACGACCACTTGCTGCAAGTTTCCCTTGCTCAATACACCAGTTAATACAATCATAAATATCCCTTGTAGAAGTGCCTTTAATATCACTCTGCAAAAATTCAACAGTACGTTGGTAATTTACCCCTGCATTAATAGAATTATTAACTGTCTGATTATGTATTTTAGTTCTTACCCATCCAGGTCCAACTATAAATACATTCAAATCATCATTTTCATTATCAAGCAACTCACACATTTTTATAAGCATAATTTTTGAAACACAATACGCTGAATAATTTGTAAAAGTACCATTTGTACCCCCACCAGCAAAAAAAACAGCATGAGACATTTCACCTTTGCACCGAAAAGGATACATTCCATGTAGAAAACGGAGTTGTGCTATAGAATTTGCAATTACTGACTGTTCCCAAGTTTCAAAATCACATTTAAAGAAATTTCCAATGGGATCCATAACCCCAACAGATGATATAAAAATATCCCAAGGCATACAACTGCTTTTATATTTTTTAATTGCCGTTTTCACGCTTTTTAAATCATTAATATCACATTGAATAAGATCAATCTTTGTTTCCTGGAGGGCATCAATAAAAGAATTTTTATTCCTATATGTCCCGATAATGTTATAACCTTCTTGACAATAAAAACTTGATAGTTCGTAACCTATGTCGCTACTAATACCAAGTATAAATACAGTTTTATTTGACATCTTTCGCATATTTATCAAAAAGGCCCCTTAAACCAATCACCCGGCACATCATGCGGCGATTGTCTGCCATTGATTATCTCATTTATATCAACTTCCCTTCCAAGCATTTTGCCAATAATTTGCACTATATCTTCAGCTCTTTTGTAATATTTCTCTGTAAGTGCTGGACTTGTAGGCGTTGGAAAATCCGGCAGCGCAAGTCTTCTGGGGGGACTTTTAAAAACATCAAACAATTCCATTGAAACTCTTGCCACAATTTCTCCTGCAATAGAAAGGGTCTCTGTTGCTGTATCAAGGGCAAGCAGTCTCCCAGTTTTTTCAACAGATTGAAATATAGTTTCCCAGTCTATAGGGCTCACCGTTCGCAGATCAATAAGTTCACAGCTAATACCCTGATTCTTGAGCACTTCAATTGCATGTAGTGCTTCTATTGTCATATAAGAAAGCGCGACAATAGTTAAGTCCTTACCCTGCTTGAGTATGTTCGCTTTTCCAATTGGTATCCTATAATCTCCCTCTGGGACATCTCCTTCAAGGTTATGCAGCCACCTGTGTTCCAGATATATCACAGGGTTATCATCGAAAATTGCGGATAGAAGAAGTCCTTTTGCATCATATGGAGTAGCAGGCATTACTACCTTCAATCCGGGGATATGGGCAAACCATGCCTGCAAATTCTGTGAATGTTGTGGTCCCTGCCCCCATCCTCTGCCAAGAATGAGACGAATAGTAATCGGAACCGAACGTTTCCCTCCGAACATATAAAACCATTTTGCAGCATTGTTAACAAGCTGGTCCATAGCAAGAAGAAAAAAATCAAGCCGTTGATGGCTCATTACAGGCCTTATGCCATTTAGAGATGCGCCTATTGCGACACCTGTCAACGCGTTCTCTGATACAGGCATATCAAATACCCTGTCTGCCCCAAATTTTTCTTTGAGTCCCACTGTCGTCCCAAAAATACACTTAGGATCGTCTACGCCAAGACCAAAAGTAATTACTTTATCGTTGTTTCCCATGGCAATATGCAAAGCCTCATTAACTGCTTTTACATAATTAATTATTCTCGGCAAAATTGGCTCCTATTATTTGAACAAATGTGTAAATGCTTCTTCTGAATTAGGGAACTGCGAGATTTCAGCAAAATGAAAAGCTTCTTCTATTTCTTCTCTAATTAATTTTTCCATATTTTCGATCTCCGATTCTATAATTTCTCTATTATTCTTCATCTGACTGACAACTGATACTATTGGGTCTCTTTCTTTCCACGAACAGTATTCTTCGTAAGTTCGATAACCAATGTCATTATCAAAGTTCGGTCCGCAATGTTCACGCCACCGGTATGTGGGAAATTCAAGGAAGAAAGGCTTTCCTTCCTCCCTGATATAATTAACCGCTTGAGATGCTCTGGAATAAACATCAATAACATCATTACCATCACCTTTTGAACTTTCAATCCCCAAGCATCTCATCATCTCAAAGATACTACGTCCGGACGGCTGCCTGACGCAAAGAGGAGAATAGACAGAGTAAAAATTGTTTTCACATATATACAAAACAGGCAGTTCTTTCAAAACAGCAAAATTTAGAGATTCATAAAAAACGCCTTCTTCAGTTGAGCCGTCTCCAAAAAATACACAACTAACATGGTCTGTCCCGTTTAATTTTATGGAGAGTCCAAGTCCGGTCCCTACAGGTATCGTACCTCCGACAATTGGGGTGCTTCCCATAAAACCAACAGTTTCATCAATTAAATGCATTGAACCACCCTTACCGCCTGAACAACCTGTGGCCTTCCCGTAAATTTGTATATAATCAA
The DNA here is from genome assembly GCA_016214355.1 of Nitrospirota bacterium. Classification (GTDB taxonomy): domain Bacteria; phylum Nitrospirota; class Thermodesulfovibrionia; order UBA6902; family DSMQ01; genus JACROO01. The sequence goes on from JACROO010000011.1 coordinate 5,766, forward strand.
ATGGCAATTTTTTTAACTCTTCTATATTTTTCTCAACCCATTTGATTGTATCTTCAATTCCTTTTTCTAAACTTATATTTGCGTCCCATCCAAGCCCTTGATGCGCCTTCATGCTGTTAAGTAAATAAACTGAGTCTTTGCCCAATCTCTCTCCAACTGTCTCCACATTGTCATCAAATGACATGCCTAATTTATCAGCTATCATTTTGACCAATGATCGGATTGAAATGTTTTCTTTTGTAGAGAAATGGTATATTTCACCGGGGAGCCCAGTTTTCATAGCCAATAATGTGCCCACGAGAACATCTTTGATATGAATAAAAGAACGCACTGACAGGCCACCACCGTGCAGTTGAAGCTTCTTTTTAATGAGGAAGAAAAGTATGGTCCTTGGAATTATTCTATAAAGTTGCTGCCCCGGGCCGTATACATTTGCAGCCCTTGTAAATATTACGGGAAATTTATAAGCCTTGAAGAATGTCATTAAACTCATATCGCAAGCTGCACGTGATACCGCATAAGGAGTGCTTGGGTTGTAATTAGTGCTTTCTTTAACTAATCCTTCACAGCTTCCATACACCTCTGGAGTTGATATATGGACATATTTTCTCAAAAAACTGCATTCTCTTAATCTGTCGTGAAATTTTATTGTAGACACTACGTTAGTCATCATCCAGTGTTCAGGATTCTGCCAGCTTTCAGCTACCATACTCTGAGAAGCGAAATTGACAACATAATCAGGTTTGCATTCATTTATTAAATCCATTATTTCATTTAAATCACTGTTTATGTCCAGCTGGTAGAATTTAAAATGCTTCAGTTTTTCTAATTCTCCCCACCTGTATGGTAAAAACACATGATTTATTTCGGGCGATCTGCTTGTTCCTATAGCCTCATAACTTTGGTCAAGTATATAATTAACAAAATGCGCGCCTGAAAACGAGTTGCTGCCTAAAACGAAGATTTTTTCGGCCATATCTCTATCAAATAAAATTTATATGCTCTGGA
>JACROO010000012.1 GCA_016214355.1 Nitrospirota bacterium
GAAGCGCAATGGTTTTCTTGCTCATCTTATAATTATACATCTGACAGTTTGACCTTGTAAACCCCGCAGAAATCCTCTTAATCCAAATAATGCATTTAAGAAACCACAGAGTTCACAGAGGTATTCTTAAAATATTAAAAAAACTTTTATTTTCAATATCTCTGTGTTCTCTATGTCTAAAACATCTTGAAAACAATAAGGCTTATATCTGCATAAAAGAGTGCACAGAGAAAAGAGTAAAAACATGTTGATTTTCTTTTATTATCAATATATTTCTCTGTGTCCCCTGTGGTTAATTGCAGTTTTTGGGTTAACGCCTTCAGGGACAACAATAAAACTCATTTTGCCATTGAATTTTATTGACATGCAATTGTAGTTTATGTGATAATTTCACGTCTTAAAACTAATGTGCAGTCTTCATGTAGTGCACGGAATGACAGCTTAGGGTAATTTTTCAAGTGAACTTAGGCATTCTGATTAATACAGACAAACATGTTAAGGATATAGTAGGGCTGACTAAGGCAGCCGCTTCAAAAAAGCACGAGGTAGTATTATTTATGATGGATAACGGGGTAAAACTCCTGCATAATCCGTCTATAACAGCCCTTCACAAAATCCCCGGCGTCTCAATGAGTTTTTGTCAATACAGTGCCGATGTTTTAAAGGTTTCTACTAAAAAAATTGCAAAAGGGATTGCCGCGGGGAGCCAGTTCAATAACGCAGAAATGGTTAAAAGTGCAGATAAGGTGATTGTTTTATAAAGAGATTTTCATGGCAAAGTTTGCGGTTATAGTAAGAGACAGACAGGCTGAAGGTTTAAGGATGTGCGTGGGGCTCACTGTATTAAATGATACTGTAGAGATTTTTCTTGCAGAACCGCTGAAAAACACCGAAGACACTGCGCCGCACCTTGATGCAATAAGAGACCTGAAGCTCAAGGTCTATTCTCTTGTACCGGGCATCAAGGCAGTGGTTTGCGAACATATAAATATTGAAACAATGGCAGAGAAGCTGTTAAAATACGATACGGTATTGCCCTATTAAAATGAAGGTTCTCCATATAATCAAATCAAAACAGACAGAACTGGTAAAAAAAATTATAGAGAACCATTCAAAGAAAAATAAGGTTCTGGTGATAGACCTTGCAAAAAATAAATCTTATGAGGCTATTATTGATGAAATTTTTTCCCATGATAAGGTAATATCGTGGTAAGTATATCCGGCAGGAGGTGATGAGCAACTTAGAACTGGGAACTTAGAACTAAATTAAGGAGGATTTTACAGATGAAAAAGGGATTACAAATTATTCTTGGATTGATTTTACTGATGGCATTAGCGGTTCCTGCTTACGCTGATGATGCAGAACTAACTGCAAAAATTGATGCAGTTGTAAGCAAGGGGCCTGACAATGCAAATTATTTCGTAGGGGCAGATGATATTTATATGTGGTTAAAGCTCAAGAAGACTGATTTCTTCGTTGTTGACGTCCGGGCTGATGCAGACGCCCCCGGCAGATTTAAAGAGGCACACATCCCGGGTGCAGTCTATATCCCTTACAACCAGATGTTCAAGCCTGAAAACCTTAAAAAACTTCCTAAGGATAAAAAGATTATTCTTGTATGCAACGTAGGCGTTACAGAGGGACTTGGCATAGTTCCGCTAAGAATGCTCGGATATGACGCATATGGCTTGCTTTTAGGAATGGCGGGCTGGCAGAAGGACTTTTTTGCCGCAGACTATATACGCAGCTTATTGGATGCCCCCAAGGCAAAGAACTATCCAATAGAAAGTTTAAAGTAAATTATAATAATAAAAATTAAATTAAGGAGGATTGAAAAATGAAAGGATTGCGGACATTTTTTATGCTGTTTGTATCATTAGTGATTGTCGTGGCATTTGCAGCAGCAGCAGGCATCACTGCCGAGGCACCGAAGACAAAAAAAGAGACAAAGGCAGCCACAAAGGAATCTGCCCCGGCAGCCAAAACCACTTTTAAATGGATACCCGCCAAGGCAGGCGTCACAAAGGCACAGGTATCAATAGGCAGAAGCGTTGTTTGTCCTTTTGAGTTCGGCGTCTCGGACGCAAAAACCGCAAAAGTAAAGCTCTCCATAAAGGAAGCCAACATATCAAAGATGGGTATCATAGTTGCAGACGAAGAGGTGACAGTAACAGGTGGCAAGGCAGCTTCTTCTGCAATGTTCTCAATACCTGGTGGAACACGTCTCGGGAATTATGAGCTTACGGTTGTTGCCAAAAATGCCGCTACAGGCGCAGTGATAGGCGAAGGGAAGATTCCGTTTCAGGTAATGCCAAAAGGTGCTGGCGGCTGTTAAAATAGTGAATAGTCGTTAGTGAACAGTGAATTAGTTAAAAACATTTAGTTTTTTATTATTCACTAAATACTCTTCACTATTCACTATAAACTGTAACCTATAAAATTAGGGGAGGGTTATTATGGAAGAACAGCTACTAAATATGCCAGTAGTGACTATTGTCTCTGGTTTGCTTGTTGGACTTATCTTTGGATTTATTTTACAGCGCGGCAGGTTCTGCGTGAATACAGCGTTCAGGGATGTAATATTTGTTAAAGACTTTACCATGTTCCGGGCATACATCCTTGCCCTGATAGTAATTGTCGTTGGCGCCAACCTCCTTGAAGACATGGGGTATATATTCATGTTAAGACGCCAGGAATTTGCACCTGTTGCAAATATACTTGGCGGATATGTTTTCGGGCTTGGCATTGTCCTCGCAGGCGGCTGCGGGAGCGGAATACTTTACAGGACAGGCGAAGGTCTCCTTGCGGCATGGGTCGCTGTGTTCGGGTTCTTTACCGGCGTTACCATGATGTTACACGGGATTTTAAACCCGCTCTATGGGTTCTTAAGGAGTTTCCGTACATCAATCGCTGATAAGCCAAATGCAGCTTTATGGGACATCTTCGGAAACATCCCCGTACAGTTTATGGGAAAAGACATCAACCTGACAAAATGGATTGTCATAGGGGCCCTTACCCTGGTAGCCGCAATTTTCATACTTAAAGGCAAACCGTTTTCCTCCGGCAAGTCAAAGGGTTTTTCATGGTCATTAGCCGGGCTGCTTGTTGGATTACTCGGCATTGCTGCCTGGTGGATATCTGACTACTGGGGCGGAGGCGCAAGAGGACTATCATTTACAGCTCCCCTCAAAGAGGCAGGCCTTACGATTATAAACGGCAATGCGGATGCAAAATTTGACCCTATGTACTTACTCGGACCCTTTAAGACCACCTGGGCAGCACTCTATGTGATTGGTGTTCCCCTTGGTTCCTACATAAGTGCAAAGATTTTGAAAGAGTTTAAGTGGAAGGTCCCCCCTGCTGAGGAACTCCTGACCGTTCTGGGCGGCAGTGTCATGATGGGAGCGGGCGCTGCTTTAGCCGGCGGGTGTAATGTCGGGCAGGGGTTAACAGGTGCATCAACACTCGCAGTTTCAAGCCTTACTGCTACAATCTTTATAATATTAGGCAACTGGACAATGGTGTATTTTAAATTTATAAAACCTATGGCGGATTAACTCAGAGTTTAGAGTTTGGAGTTTAGGAAAAGAAACAGTGTAACTACAAAAAATTTAGTACCTGTCACCTGACTAAACGAGGGGTGTAAATAACTGCTGTCAGGATAGATAAGATTTTTGATATAAGCGGTCATTTATGTCCCTTGAGCCGTAATTTTTATAGTGCAATTTTTTTGATTTTTCTATAATGTATCTTCAGGGATGACCGGAGAAGTTTAAAAACAGGTAACATTCAGAGAGGTACTATCAAGAGTTTTATGAAAACTGGAAAGAAAAAATGAAACCACAGAGAATTTCTCAGTGTTCTCAATTTGTCATTCCTGTGAAAGCAGGAATGACAAATGACTGCACAGTTAAAAAATAAACCTGAGGACACAGAGGGGGGAGGCAGCTATGATCCATTTAACTATTTAATATTACTCATTTTCTCTGTGGTTAATTTCAACAATACTTATTCAGAAAGGAGGGGAGCAAAATGGTAACGGTAAAAAAACAAAACTGCTGGGAGTTTAAAAAGTGCGGTAGGGAGCCCGGAGGAGAAAAGGTAAAAGACATGGGTATATGCCCTGCATCAACCGATACCGCCTCAGACGGGCTGAATGACGGGAAAAATGGAGGAAGAATCTGCTGGGCACTTGCCGGGACATTTTGCGGCGGGATAGTTCAGGGCACTTTTGCCCAAAAGCAGGTCTCCTGCATGAGCTGTGAATTTTACAAAAAGGTCAAGGATGAGGAAGGAACTGAACGGTTCCGTATATTAAAACCGGGACAGGAATATAAGCCGCACACATAAGAAGTGGGAAGTGAGGAATAAGAATAAAACCTTTTAATGAACGTCCTCATCACTGGCGGCAGTGGCTTTATAGGTAAGGCTCTAAGTTATAACCTCGCAAACACAGGGCATAATGTCCTGATTACCACAAGAAAGCAAACTGATTCCACATCATTTGCAAAGAATATCAAAATCCTCTCATGGAACTCCCTTACAATCTTATCACCTGCTTTCTTATCAGATGTTGACGCTGTAATAAATCTCGCAGGTGAACCCATCGCAGCAAGGCGTTGGAGCAAAAAACAAAAAAGGCGCATACTTTCAAGCCGTATAGATACAACAATCGCAGTTATTCAGTCAATAAAAAATGTAACTCAAAGACCAAAGGTCATTATCAGTGCATCCGCAATCGGATACTACGGTCCCCGCGAAGATGAATATGTCACTGAAGATTTCCCTCCGGGAAATGATTTCCTCGCAGAGGTATGCAAACTCTGGGAAGCCGGGGCATTAAAGGCTGAGGGATTAGGGGTACGGGTGGTCCTTTTACGGATAGGCGCTGTGCTGGAGTCAGACGGAGGCGCATTGCCAAAGATGGCTTTCCCTTTTAAGTTTTTTTTAGGCGGGCACATTGGAAGCGGCAGGCAGTGGTTTTCATGGATTCACAGAGATGACGTTATCGGCATTATCAAATACGCACTTGAAAACGACTCTATATCAGGACCTATAAATATAACTGCCCCTGAGCCTGTAAGAAATAAGGAACTTTGTTCTGCAATCGGCAAAGTGCTCCGCAGGCCTTCATGGCTTTCAGTACCGCCTTTCATAGTTAAACTAACACTCGGAGAATTGGGTGATATGCTTCTTACAGGTCAGCGCGTGATACCGGAGAAAATCTTAAAAGCAGGGTACAGGTTTA
>JACROO010000013.1 GCA_016214355.1 Nitrospirota bacterium
TTACTGGCTGAGTCCAGTCAGGTCCCGTATCTCCATCACCTAAACCATTTTCAGGTCCGTTGCTTGCAACAGTTGCTGTCAATGCAACTGGTAAACCACTCTTGTCAACTGCGTTTGCTGCGATAGCAATATTCACCATTATATGGTTTGGCGGCCACATGATATATGCACTTGCTATAGGTGAAATGTTCGGAGCTGTGCTATCTTTTATTATAACTGTAACATCTTTTTTGTCCGGCAAATTAATTCCATCAGATACTTCAAGACTGAGGGTATGCGTGCCAAGGATTAGGTTTGACACAACACAGTCAGGGAGCATTACAGGGTCTCCAAGCGCAACTGACTGAATATTACCGGAGCAAAATACATTTGTTCCTTCTAACCATTGGTAATGCAGCATATCACCGTCATAATCTGATACATCTCCAGGCAGTGTTACAGGACTATTAATTTCATAAATACCAGATCCTCCCGGCGCTGCGTGAGGCGCAGAGTTGTCTATTGTCAAGAGCATATCATCTGAAGTTGATGTCTGCCCGTCGTTCGCTTCAAGGGTCAGGGTATGTGTTCCTAAAGAAAGAGCGCTTAAATTTAGAGGACATTCACCATTTAGCCCAGCAGGGGTCCAATCCTGTAAAACGGTTAATCCTTCCATCCAGCGGCACTGAAGCGCATCGCCATCAAAATCCGTGGCTGTGCCTTGAATTGTTGTTACAGCAACCTGTTCGCTTGTAATAGTAATGTTTTCGCCGGCATTGGCAACAGGCGGTGTATTATTTATTGTCAAGAGCATATCATCTGATGATGCTGCCTGACCGTCGCTCGCTGTAAGTGTCAGGGTATGTGTTCCTATGCCAAGTGGAAGAGCGCTTAAATTCAGAAGGCATTCACCATTTGGTCCCGCAGGGGTCCAATCCTGTAAAACAGTTATGCCTTCCATCCAGCGGCAGTAGAGTATATTGCCAGTATCGAAATCTGTGGCAGTACCCTGAATCGTGGTTGCGGCAACTTGTTCGCTTGTAATAGTAACGTCATTCCCGGCATTAGCATTAGGCACAGAGTTGTTTATTGTCAATGTCATATTATCTGATGATGTTACCTCTCCATCATTTGCTTCAAGGCTAAGTATGTGTGTTCCCAGTCCAAGTGAAAGAGTGCCTAAATTCAGAAGGCATTTACTATCTATCCCAACAGGAGTCCAATCCTTCAAAACACTCAAAACATTTCCTGATTCATCTGTTTCTGTCCAGCGGCATGTGAGCGTATAAGCAGAATCCGCATCTGTTACGGTGCCTGGAACTGTAGTTGAGGCAACTTGATTGCTTGGGATAGTAATGTCTGCTCCGGCATTGGCAACTGGAGGGGTGTTTAGTGACTGAAGACCATCTACCAAACCATATGAAATTGCGCCTGAGCTATTTGTTGTAAAATTTGCTGTAGATGGGACAAATAATGATTAAGCCAAACAAAATTTGTGCCTTGCTGCGTAAACGTACTGTCAGCTAAAATTGAAGTAAAATAAACATAACCATCAGGTGAAACAATTGAAAAAGTGACATCATTCGGATTGGCCGCATCGCCGTTGAAACTATAATCTCCGGTTCTGGTTGCTCCGGAAAGCACTATTTGTGCACCAAAAACAGTTTCAACACCAGGAACATTCGCCTTCCAAACATCTCCGTTTTCATAATCCATTTCCTTAACAGTTGCATTAAGGGTTAATGAACCAGTGCCGATTACAGCAGTAACCTGATAAGTGCCGCCAAATCGTACCCACGGACGTAAGGTAGCTGCCCAACTATGCTCCGTAAAAATCATAAGAGATAGAACAACGATTAGTGCTATAACTAATTTTAGTTTAATACTTTTCATTTTCCATTCCTCCTACTTAATTAAATTCATATACCCCGTATCGGAGTACGGGATAAACTCCAGCAGGAATCCAGTATTTATGTTTCTGGATTCCGCATTCCCCACTTTCGTGAGGACAGGCAAGTGCGGAATGACAATTAAATTCTTTTTTTGCGATATCGTCTAAAAGCCAATGTTGCCCCGCCTGTAATAAATAGTATGGCGCTTACTGGTTCAGGCGCAGCTACAGTAGCAGTAACGGATCCATCAGAAGTCGCTGTAAAACGTTCTATTCCACTACCATCTGGCGTAGATGTAGGGGTAAAAGCAATATAGAGATTGCCAAAACCACCGCCATTTGCAAGTAGTTCATTTACATACCGTGAAGAACCGCCATCAATACGCACAATATCATAAAGATTGCCCCAACTTAATTGAGAGTTTGAAACAACAAAATCGGTAACCTTTGCAGTTATAAAGCCGTCAATTGAAAAAGTAACAGGACCAATACTTCCTCCAGGGTCAGGACCGAATATCAAGTTATTTGAGGTGCTGTTCTTCAGCGTACCGAATGACAACGTAGCCCCTATGATAGGATCGTTAAGAGAATCAAATTCAAAAGTTCCATCAGTATACTGTATCCAAGCCGAGGTAACACCGGTGAAAGAAAGTATTTTTGAAGTAACGTCATAAGAATAATTGCCTGTATCAAAATTTAAATAAGGCTCCATTACTGCCGAAGCATTGGTTGATAACAGGAGAATGCCTGTTAATAAAATTAAAACGCCTGTTAAAACTTTCTTATGGTTTGTTTTCATTTTTAAGCCCCCTCATTTAAAATCTTACAAACGTATTTTCTTAAAAATAGCCTTATTAGAGCGGGTTTTAATATCAATAAAAATTATTTAATCTTTATTATATCTAAAGAATAAATTAAAATAAGCGCTAATATTTTTTTACCCCATTAGAAATAATACCCCGCTGGAATTTCTAACGGGGTTTACTTGCCTTTCTAACAACCCCTCTTCTGTTAAGTAGTTACTGGAGAATATAAACAGTGTTAAATTATTTTCTTTTGTATTAGCTATAGCGTAAACAAAAAAAACATGGCTGTCAAGGCTTTTTTTTATTTACTTATAGCCTCTATAAATATTTTAAATACCTGCACAACTACTTTTCCCTGTTTATAAATTTTTCTTGACAAAAATATAATAATATAATAATATTTGCATATATGAATAGAATTGAGGTATTAAAAGTAGTTGCCCATCCTGTGAGAATTGCCATATTAGAGAAACTATCAGACGGAGTAAAGTGTGTAAGCGACCTTGAAGAATTTCTTGAGATAACCCAGCCTAATATATCACAGCACCTTACTGCATTAAGACACGCAGGACTTATTGATTTTTTTATTGACGGCAGGCTGCGCTGCTATTTTTTGAAGAATCCATTAATTCCTGACCTCTTGCAAATCCTTAAAAAAGATTATTCTGAAGACCTTCCGGGACCTGAATGTTGTCCTGTGACCAAAAAGGGCACATATCCGGGGGAAAGAAGGAGATGAAAGGAGGGATAAAATGCCAGAAGGTAAAGTCAACAAAAATGTCTCAGTAATGTGTTTTCACGATGAACTATGTCAGGTTTATAATGCACTGATGACTGCATTGAGTCTTTTAAGGGAAGGCTCAAAGGTGACTATCTTCTTCGGCTCACGGGGCGTTAATGCACTTCATAAGGACAAAGTAAATGACCTGAAATGTATGCCTGACCAGCCAAAAGAAGTAAGCGATGCAGTAATGAGAAGGATGGAGGAGATGAACCTGCCGACCGCAGAGGAGATGCTTTTTATGCTGTATAAGGAAGGGGCAAGGATGTTTGCATGCCCCCTTAATGTGCCTCTATTTGGAATGACAAAGGACGACTTTGTTGAGGGAGTTGAAATCGCAAACCCTGCAACATATTATAAAGAGGTCGTTATAAAGGCAGATATGAACCTGACGTTTTAAATAATAGAGAAAGGGTGATATATGCCTTCAAAACCCTTAAAAGGCAACAAGGATTATATGGATGCCATGTTGCAAAACAATTATGAGTTTCTCTCCTGTAATTGTTTAAACTCTTGCAAAAGTTGCAACATGGCATATTAAAGGTGTTGCCATAAGGCTTTTTCAGACATATATCACCCTTAATTAAAAAGGAGGTTTACGTGGAAAATTTAGTTTACACGATATTACTTATTGTTCACAACATTGCCCTTGTAGGTTGTGCGGCGGCGCCTTTTTATAACCTGAGGCTGGTCAATCAGCGTGCGCAGTTCGGGAAAAAAGTGTTTTATCAATTAGACAAAGTGGTAGAGGACACAATCCAGGGGTTAGAGCCTTATTGCTGGACATTTATTATCCTGCTCTTTCTGACAGGTTTTGGCTTCCCTGCTGCTTACTATGCCTTTCACGGAGAATTAAGGGAGTTTGATTCCACGGTTTTTACTGCCTTTGTGCTCAAACATATTTTTGTGCTTGGCATGGTGACAATTGCATTTTATATTTCATTTTTTGTTAATCCCAAGATAAAAGACATATTCTCTAAATTTTCTCCTGATGCGGCGCCGCAGGAGGAAACGGTCAATACATTTTTCGCCCTCAGGGCAAAGAGAAAAAAATTATGTAAAATCTGTTTTGTCTTTGCAATTTTGATTTTAGTAATCAGCCCTGTGTTGAGGTTTTATTAAGGAGGGTGCTTATGCATATGCCGCATATACTGAGGGTTGTTTATGATGAGCCGCCGGGAGGCAGGTGAAGCGGCAATATTGATACTGCCGTGCAAGCAGCGAAAAAATTTAAGATTGAAATAATATTAATTCCTAAAAGTCTGGCAGGTGCGGATGCAGAGGCTCCGGCGGTTTACCTTCAGGATGAGGTTCTCGCCATCCACGGCGGAGCGAGGGATGGAAAGATAACTTCAAAGGAGCTTTTTTCAGAACTTAAAAGAGCAAATGTCCAAATGTTTTAAAACTTTAAAATGGCAGGCTTCCACATTATTGCTTAAAATATATGCAACTATTTGAATATTTGAAAGTATTTATAATCACGGCAAGGAAGAAACAAAACAATTTTTACCGTCAAAGGGGGTAATATGCGGAGATTTTCTCTTGTTGATTTTTCAGTAAATCATCCTAAGCTGGTTGTATTTTTGACAATAGTAATTACTTTTGCCTTCATGACCCAGTTCCCCAAGATAACAACAGATACAAATCCCAAGAACATGCTCCCCGAGACATCGGATGTACGGGTGTGGAATGACGAAGTAGAAAAGACCTTCAGCCTCTATGAAGACATGCTCGTGGTCGGAGTGGAAAATGAAAAAGGCATCCTCAATAAAGAGACTCTCGGCAAGATTATCAGGATTACAGATGAGATACTGAAAATTAAGGGTGTGGCAGCGAGAGATGTAAATAGTTTCCCCACCATTACTAATGTATCGGCAGAGGCAGGCATTTTGAAGGTAGCGCCGCTTATGACCGAAGTTCCCAAAGATGACGCAGAGATGCAGGCGCTTCGGAAAATGCTTTTTGAAAATCCTCTCTTCGTTGACCGTATTATTTCAAAAGACGGCAAGACTACAGCCATTTATGTTCCACTTGAGAAAGGGGCAAACGGCAAAGAGGTAGCAGATAAAATAAGGGAAATCGTAGGAAAAGAAAAAGGCGAAGAGAAATATTATATAGCAGGCGACCCCGTTGCAAGGGATACCTTCGGAGCGGAGATGTTCAAGCTCATGGCAATCTTTGCGCCCATTGCAGGAATGGTCATGCTCATTGTCAGGTATCTTATGTTCAGGGATATTTTCCTCTCTATCACTTTGATGATGGACGCCATGGTAAGTATCGTCTGGAGCATGGGGCTTTTATTAGCTTTTGGATTTCCTGTCCACATTATGAGTTCAATGGCTCCTGTATTTCTGATGGCAATTGCAACAGACAGCATTCATATCTTTAATGAATTTTACTTCCGCTACAAAGAGAAGAAGGATAAGAAAGCGGCGATAATTGAGACGATGCATGCAGTAAGCCGACCTGTGCGATATACCGCGCTTGCAACAGCGGCAGGTTTTGCCGTGCTTTTATTCATGAATATAATCCCTGTCAAGGTCTTCGGGGGCATGCTTGCATTCGGTACAATTATCCTGCGGGTTTTAAGCTTCAGCTTCATACCTGCTATGTTTATGTTCGTAAAAGAAGAAAAGCTAAAAAAGGCATCTACGGATGAGGACATTGAATTGAGCAGGACATCCCAGTTTTTGAAAAAACTTGCTGGTTTTGGAGCGCATAACCCAAAGGATACTGTCTTTGATGGTCTGATACTTGTTGTGATAGCAATTGCTGGAGTAACAAGAGCAGTCATTAATAACAATATGGTGGAGTGGTTCAAGAAGGACAGCGAAGTTCGTATAGCGGATACAGTTATGAATCAGGCGCTCGGCGGAACGTCTCTTGCTTATATCGTGGCTGTTTCTAAAGATGAAGATTTCATAAAAACACCGGAGGCAATGCGGTATATAGAGGGGCTGCAGAGGCATCTGGAGAAACTTCCTGTGGTCGGGAAGACAACTTCTGCAGTTGATTATGTTAAGAGGATAAACCGTGTCCTTCATGATGATGACCCGAAGTATGACGTTGTCCCCGGGACAAAAGAAATGATAGGTCAGTATCTTTTTTTGTTCTCCATGTCTGCAAAACCTTCTGATTTAGACAACGTTGTTGACTATCCGTTCAAGAAAGCTAATGTATGGGTTCAGTTAAAAACATGGGATGCACAGGCAATGAGAGATGTGATAAAGTCAGTGGAGGAATATAAAAGGGATAATCCAATTCCCGTGGAATTTAAACCAGCAGGGATTGCCTATTTCAATCTTGTATGGAATGATGAAGTGCTTCTGGATATGGTGAGGGGTTTTGTCCTCGCACTAATAGCTGTTTTCGCTATCCTCGTTGTTAATTTCCGCTCTGTGAAATGGGCGGTGGTAGGCTATATGCCGCTACTTTTTACAATCCTTCTCATTTATGGATTCATCGGGTTTATCGGTAAAGATTTTGATATGCCGATATCTGTGCTTTCGTGTCTGTCTCTTGGAATGGCAGTAGATTTTGCGATTCATTTTATAAGTAGGTTTAAGCAGAAATTGTCAGAGCAAGAAACTGTAGGGGCGTATGGCTATACACCCTCTTCCATCACAGATGCGTTACTATGGACTGCTGCAAGGCCCGGTAAAGGTATAATGCGGAATGCAGTGCTTTTCGCATCAGCATTCTCAGTAATGCTTCTTGCTTCATTGACACCGTATATCACCGTGGGTGCATTTATTGTCAGCATGATGACGCTTAGCGCAGTAATGACGATAATCTATCTGCCGGCATTAATAACTTTACTACAGGGATGGTTGTTTAAATGTACAAAATGTTTGTAAACATAAAAAAACTTTAAGGGGTGGGACAAATGAAAAAATTACAAAGGATTTTGCTCTTATGCCTCTTCGCAATCTTTACGGCGCTGCCTGTATTTGCAGAGGATGACGTAGCCAAAAAAATGTCCGAGGTGCTCATGAAAGCGCCGGAGGACGGTGGCTGGCAGGTAATGTCCGATGAGGTTTATATGTGGATCAAGACAAAGAAGACTGATTTCGTTGTCATAGATACCAGACCTGATCGGGATGAATATAAGGCAGGGCATATTCCCGGGGCGCTGCATATTCCGTATAACACTGTCCTCAACGCCGAAAACCTAAAAAATATTCCGAAGGACAAAAAGATTGTGCTCGTATGCGCAACCGGCCAGCTCGCCAACCTGCCTGCATTTGGATTAAGGATGCTCGGATACGATGCCTACACAATAGCATTTGGCTATGTAGCATGGATTAAAGACTACTTTGGCGGAGAGGCAATGAAAAGTATAGTGAACAAAGCTGCCGAAAGAAATTATCCAATTGAACAAACAAAGGAGGCAAAATGACTGCAATAATATTTAAAAAATTTTTAATCTTGATGCTGGTGCTTTCCTTTCTGTCACCGGCAATATCAACAACTCTGGCAGCACAGAAAGGGACGGAAGAAGAATTAAAAGAACGGATTGAGATAACAAACAAGAAACGTGTCACGCCTAAGGAGATAAAGAGGTTTGAAGAACATCTCAAAGCCTATTTCTTTGAGGCAGTACCCAACGATGTTATTGACAGGGCGATGAAAGAACTCACTCCGGGCGAGGCGCTCGTGGTGATAGTCATTGTAAATCAGTCTAAAAAATCTGACAAAGAAATAATTAAGATGAAGAAAGACGGGAAAAACTGGACGGATATTGTTAATGCCGTTGGCTTGAAGATGAAAGATGTGGTTAAAGAGGTTAAGGAATTCCAGAAGACATCTGGATGTGCATGAAGGCAGTGAATAGTGATTAGAATTTTGGAGGTTTTATTTTATGAACATTAAAAAGATATTTACAAAACCGTGGTCTTTTGTGTGGGGCGGATTTCTGGTCGGGCTTGCGCAGGTAATTTATTTCCTCAAGTATCAAACACCTATACCGGTTACAACAGGACTTGCAAAGATGTTTGGCTCTATAGAGGAGAATATTACAAAGACGGATTATATCACAAGGCTCTATGATGCAGACATACACTGGATTATAATCGGGACACTGGCAGGCGCATTTCTTGTGACGCTCCTTGAGGGGGAACGTAAGGCGTGGGCTAAATATCCCCCGCGAGTTGCCTTACTCGCATTTATCGGCGGTGCAACCTTCGGACTCGGCACGAGGATAGCACAGGGATGCACAACATGGCACTACCTTGGCGGAATTCCTGCTATGAGTCTTACGTCAATAGATGTAGCTATTGTAAGTATTCCCTTTGCATTTATTGCATTTATGCTCATGACCAAGCTTAATGTAGCAGGCTATTTAAAACATCATGAGCATCATGCAACTGTTAAGCACTGTGTTGAACTTGAATATCCAAGTGAAATTTTATGTTATGACCCTAAGCATCAACCACATAAAGACCCTTTAAGGATAATTCTGACAGTGTTTTTGTTTCTATTATTGGCATCAACTTTCTGGACAGCTTTTAAGGGGGAATCTTCCAATAGTATAGGCAGGCTGCCGTGGTCCGAAATATTCTTAAAGACTCTGGTTGGCTTTTTGCTTGGTTTCGGGATTGCAAAGTCGGGGTTCGGGACAGAGTGTGCTGTTATGGCGCCGAAGTCCCTTCTTATGAAACAATCGCATTTTGATTCTATGAAGGTTGCAAAGATTACACAGACTATGTTTACAGGACTCATGCCTTTTACAGCATTGCTCATAGCTATCCTTATGTTCAACATAACAATACTTATTACATGGATATTCTTTGGATGGGATGTGCCGGTTGTTGTAGAGGCAGGCAGATATAAATATGGGTTTCATTTAGGGCATCTGGTTGGAGGCCCACTGCTCGGCATAGGTGCTGTGCTTATGATAGGCTGTGAGATAAGGACATACGCAAGAACAGCAATGGGATACCTTACAGGTTTAGCTTCTCTGCCCGGTTTTTTCTTTGGGTATCTACCGTTCACACTTTACAGAGAGAAGTTTGAAGAGATATTTTTCTCCAGAGGCATTATAGAAGAAAAAAATATCCTTGAACTCTTACCTCAGAATTCTTATATCCAGTACGGCTTTGCATTAGCCTATACGGCAGTTCTGGTGGCGATCCTTGTATGGTCAATAAAGAAAGGTTCGCAGATGGTAAAGGTAACACCAAAAGAATATCTTACTAAATCTACAGATGAGATATTTTTAAAAGGGCTTAAGGAAGAAACTATCACAGACATAAAATCATGGAAAGGTGTATTGGAGATAGAAAAAGAAGGGAGAAAGAAATGAAAAAATTATTCGCTGTTTTTCTTGTTTTTTCTTTGATATTCCCTGTGTCTTCATTTGCAGATGAAAAAGAGGAGATTCTTAAAAAAATAGAGGGGCTCACCAATGAGATTGAGAAACTGAAAAGACAAGTAGAAGATATGAAGACAAAGGATGTATCACAAGAGGAGAAGATTACATCTCAGGAAGATAAGATTAAGGAGGTTGAAAAAAAGGCGGATAAAGCCGCAGATATTTCAAGATTCACTCTTTCAGGAGATTACAGATTCAGGATAGATTCAATAAGGGCAAATTTTCCTGCTCAGTACACATATTATTATCCTGCAATGGGTTTTGGTTCTGCGCAGGCGTTTACTGCTAAAAACGACTCCATTATGACTCACCGCTTCAGACTTAATATTGCGGCACAAGCAACAGAGAACATAGGATTTGTCGGCAGACTTGCAATGTTCAAGGTTGCCGGCGGTCAAACCTCTACATCATTAAGCAGCGGCACTGACCCGATGTTCGGTGTCTTTGCTCACAATGGAATGCTTTTTGATGGAAACACAGGACATCTTGCAACAGATAATGTTTTGAGAGTAGATAGAGCGTTTGTTAACTGGATCAATGTTGGAGGACTGCCAGTTGCGTTTTCTGTAGGCAGGAGACCATCTGCCGGAGGGCCGCCAACACACCTGAGGCAAAACATTGAAAGGGATGCAACACCATTGGGACTTGGTATTGACTACGCATTTGACGGTGTTGTTGCTGGTTATTTTCATAATAAACCCCTTCCGGGGAATTTTAAGCTCTGTTACGGAAGAGGTTTTGAATCAGGATTTAAAGGGGTCTCCAGCAACAAAGTTGATGACGTAGACTTTTTTGGGTTTAATGAGGAGGTTGATGATAGCAGTAAAAACATTTTCTTCCAACTACAGGGCTTTAAGGCGTTTGACCTTATGGATGTCCCGGAAATACAATACTTTGTAAACCAACCGCGTTACGCTTCTACAAATGTAGGAGACCTCTATCATCTCACAACGCTCTTTATGCATAAGATTGCGAATGTTGACTGGTTTATTTCCGGCGGCTCAAGCCGTACAGAACCCAAGAATCAAAGCGCTGCCGGATTTGGAAGCCTTCTCACAGATCCAGGAACGTCCGAACTTAAAGAAAAAACCGGCTATGCTGTTTACACTGGTTTGCGAATTCCCGTTACGCAACTTAAAAGTAAGGTTGGGTTTGAGTATAACTACGGCTCAAAAAACTGGGTTACTCTTACACCAGCCTCTGATGATCTCATAACAAGCAAGCTCGCAACACGGGGTAGTGTCTATGAAGCGTACTGGATATGGGATATTCCCGGCAAACAACTATCAAAATATGCCAAAACCTTCATCAGAATCGGCTATCAATATTATGACTTTGACTACTCTGGAAGCGGACTCTGGCTGGGAGAACCGAAAAATATAGATGAAATTAACACAACAACAGTTAAGCCTTTATTTCCTGCTGCAAAGAATATGTACGACATATACGCAACATTTGATGTGTATTTTTAATAAAGACAGATAAAGAATAAGTGAGAAAAGGCGTTTAACAATAAAAGGGGTTTTAGATGTCATTGCGAGGAACGAAGTGACGAAGCAATCTTAAAAAAGCTGACAGCTATTAGCTGATAGCTAAATAAAGATTGCTTCGCTGCGCTCGCAATGACAATTGATGGAGGTGCAAGATGATAAAAAATTTCTCTGTGCTCTGTGTTCTGATGTCTGTGCTCTGTCTTATGTCTTTTCACGCCTTTGCCCTTACAGGAGAAGAGGTAGTTAAAAAATCTCAGGAGGCGTTTTTCTATCAAGGCAAAGATTTTAAGGCTCGTGTAATTATGAAACTTATCAGCAAAGGCGGTCAGGAAAGGACAAGGGAGCTTACGATGCTGAGAAAAAATTTTGGTGAATTAGGCGGTGAGCAAAAATTCTTCATGTATTTCTTCCAGCCTGCTGACGTGAAAGACATGACATTCATGGTATACAAATATCCTGCAAAAGACGATGACAGATGGCTCTTTGTGCCGGCAATAAACATGGTACGGAGAATAGCTGCTCAGGATAAACGCTCAAGTTTTGTCGGCTCTGATTTTACCTATGAAGATGTCTCTGGAAGGGATGTAGAGGATGACACGCATACCATTGTGAAGGAAGAAAAGGTAGGAGCAAGCCCCGCACCGTCTGGTGCAGGGGCAAGTGACTGCTATGTGATAAAAAGCGTCCCAAAGGCTGCAGATGTGGATTACAGTTATAAAATTTCGTGGATTGACAAAGGAAATTTCCTGCCTTTGAAAGAAGAATATTATGACAGACGCGGTGAACTATACAGGGCCTTTACAGCCGATGAAATAAAAACTATAAAGGGGTTCCCGACGGTTACAAAAAGGATAATGAAGAATCTTCAGAACGGACACATGACAGAGACGGTATTTACAAAAGCAGATTACAATATCGGCATTGAGGACAGCCTTTTCAGCGAGCGATTCCTCAAAGCACCACCGAGGAAATGGATAGAGTAAAAATCTATTGGAAGGGATCACTATATGAAACTTAAACCATTAGCTTTAGGTACTGCCGTTGGGATTGTATGGGGAGGGTGTATATTCTTAAGCACAATACTTTATGTCTGTACAGGATATGGAAGGCTTTTTCTTGAGGCGTTGGTAGAATCTATGTATCCCGGATATAAATTGAATCTCATTGGTGCCTTTGTCGGTTTAACTTACGGTTTTTTTGATGGGTTGATTGCTGGAGTACTGGTAGGCTGGATTTACAATAAGATAGTTAACTATATGGCAAGAGAAAAATAAAATACCCAGGACTCGGTAGACAGAAATTTGCCGACAGGGTTTTTACTTGTCATTGCGAGTCCCGATACTTCGGGACGCGGAAAACAAAATTAAAAAAGGCGAGATTGCTTCGCTTCACTCGCAATGACGGTCTTCCATTAGCAATTTTTGAGTAGACGAAGGAGGTGATTTAAATGACAATGGAAAGGTGGTTAAGACTTTTAGGAGGGCTTTTTGTGCTGGTTGGTCTTGGGCTTTCACGGATATATTCTGAGAACTGGCTTATTCTGAGCGGTCTTGTTGGACTCAGTCTCTTTCAGTCAGGATTTACCAACTGGTGCCCAATGATGGTAGTCCTACGACTTCTCGGGGTAAAGAATGGAAAGTAAAGTTGTTGAAGCATTTGACCAACACGCAGAGGATTATGACAGATGGTTTGATACATTAGAGGGCAGAATACTTTTTGAGATGGAGATTAAGGCAGTGAGAATTCTGATGAAAGGACTTGGACACCCATTTCTTGAAATCGGGGTTGGGACAGGAAGGTTTGCAAGGGAATTAGGAATTGATTATGGTGTAGACCCTTCTTCAAGAGTATTAGAGATTGCAAAGAGTCGGGGGATAACAGCAGAAAAGGCAAAAGGAGAAAACCTGCCCTATAAGGATGATTCTTTTGGAGCCGTATTCTTGCTTTTTACACTCTGTTTTGTGGAAGACCCAGAAAAGGTATTGCTTGAGGCTAAAAGGGTGCTAAAACAAAATGGTGGGCTGATTGTTGGGATAATTAACAGAGAAAGCCCGTGGGGGCAGTTTTACATAAAAAAGAAGGAGAAAGGTCATCCGATATATAAGCACGCCCGCTTTTATGCCGTTCAAGAGATTATTGAAATAATAGAAGAAGTAAATTTTGTTGTCAAAGGATATTCATCTACACTCTGCCAGTCACTATCTGAAATGTCTCGCGACGAAGTTGTGAGTAATGAATTGATAAAAGGCGCAGGGTTCGTATGTATCCTGAGCAGAAAATCTCTATGAAAAGGTACAAGTGATGAGTAAGATGGTGGGATTTATTTTTTTTGTGGCAATATTCATGTTGTGTTTTTTGCCCCCGTATTTAGAGGCGGATGATATTTCTGTTCATGGCTTTTTGCAGGGCAACTACTCTGCTGATTTGGATAGGTCAAACCCTGATGGCGGTGATTTCAAATGGGCGGAAGAGAGAGTGCAGTTAAAACTTGATGCAAATAAGGAGGCATTCCATTTATTCCTGAAAACCGATGCCTTCTATGACCACGTTGAGGAGGAGGCTGAGACGGAACTCAGGGAAGGATATTCTGATTTTACAACTTCAAAATGGGATTTAAGAATCGGCAGGCAGGTCATCACATGGGGGCTTGGTGATTTAATCTTCATAAATGATATCTTTCCAAAGGACTATGAGGCATTTTTTTCCGGCAGGCCGATGGAGTATCTTAAAAAAGGGGTTGATGGTATAAAGATTGGGATGTATCCCTCCTTTGTATCAACAGAGCTTGTCATTATTCCATTTTTTGAGCCCAATGTCTATCCTCAGGATAACAGCTTCTATATGTTTGCCCCGATGCCGACAGTCGCCAACCGCGTGGAGGAAGAGCCTAAAAGCAAAGTTGATAACACTGAAATTGCTTTAAGGCTTTACCGAGATGCAGCAGGTTTTGATGGGTCATTATATTTCTACCGAGGTTTTTTCAGGCAGCCTTCCATGCTTCCTGACAGCATGTCAGCGCCGTCAAGAATAGTCCTTTTTTACTCTGTACTTTCGGTTTATGGTGCAAGCATTCAGGGAAGGCTTTTAGATGGCATTATGAGCCTTGAGGGTGGTTATTATGATTCAAGGCAGGACAGGGACGGCACTGAGCCAATGACACCAAATTCACAGACAAGGTTTTTAGTTGGCTATCAGAGGCAGATATGGGAGGACTTTACAATGGCTTTCCAGTACTACGGTGAATATATGAGTGATTATTCAGGATACGAAAAAAATCTGCCTTCAGGATTTCCTAAGGAGAGGAAGCTGCATGATATTTTTACTGTTAGACTCACGCAGTTCTTGAGGCATCAAACCCTGAGGCTTTCCTTCTTTTCGTTCTGGAGCCTGTCTGATGGAGACTATATGCTTGTACCAGAGATTAAATATAATTTCTCTGACCACGTATGGGCGGCAGTAGGGGCAAATGTCTTCGGCAGTGGTGAGGACTGGAGCCAGTTCGGGCAGTTGGACAAAAATGACAATATATATTTACAGTTGAGATATGAGTTCTGAGTTAAAAATTCAAAATGTAAAATGAAACATTCATGCCAACAAGTCGGCACAAAGGATGATGAAAATGTCACCCTGAACTTGTTTCAGGTCTTATGAGATGCTGAAATAAATTCAGCATGACAAAAAAGGGTATTTTTAGTTGAAAAAAGCAAAATGTCTATACTTTAAATTTGCAATTTGCATTTTGATATTTGCAATTGGCAGTGTTAATGTTGCTGACTCTGCCGAGACGGTCTATTTTAGCGCCATAACCCTTTATCATCCGATTGTCATGTATCAGAAGTACCAGCCCCTCATGAATTATCTTACTGAACATACCCCTTATAAGTTTGAACTCAAGCTCAGCCAGGACTACAGAGACATAATAAATTTTCTTAAAACTAATAAGGTTCAGGTTGCACTGCTCGGCGGCGTTACATATTTAGAAGCAAAAAAAGAATTTGGTGTAATTCCTGTTCTGAGACCTGCTGGTAAGGAGGGTAAGCCTTTTTACAGATGCGTATTTGTTACGCGTGCTGAAAATAAAAAGATCAATTCACTTTCAGACCTCAAAGGTAAATCTATTGCTTTTGCATCAAAGCTGTCCACAGCGGGTAACCTTGCGCCTCTCTATCATCTATATTCCAAGGCAGGTATGAAACTTGAGGATTTCTCAAGATATAAAAACTTTAAATACCATGATTCTGTTGCAAGGGAAGTCTTGAGGGGAAATTTTGATGCAGGTGCTGTTATAGATTCTGTCGCAAACAGGTTTAAAAACAGAGGGTTGAAGATGATAGATATTTCTGAGCCAATACCGGGATTACCCATAGTAGTAAGGGCGGATGTATCACCCAAACTTATAGATTCTATAAAAAAGGCTCTTCTATCTTTAAACTACAACAATCCTGAGCACCGTAAAATGATGGAGCAATGGGACGAAGAGTTCAAGTATGGGTTTGTAGAGGCAAAAGACTCCGATTACGATTCCATACGTGATATGATAAAGTATCTGAGTAAAAAGGGTATAAAAATACCATAAGCCCCCGTGTTCTAACTATAGCATTCTTTAATGTTGTCATTGCGAGTCCCGAAGTGTCGGGACGAAGCAATCTCAAAAGCGTGTCCTGAGCAAAGCGATAAGGAGCGAGATTCCTCGCTTCGCTCGGAATGACATAGTGTGAAGAGGTTTGAATAACACCGAAGGTTACCATGACTAAAAAACTTAAGAGATGGGTATTTAGCCTTCAGGGGAAGTTTATTCTTGTAGCATCCATGTGTCTTCTTGTCTTTACTACAACGGGAAGCTTCCTTATCCTCTCAAGAGAAAAGAATTTATATATGCAGGATATAATCAACCAGGGCAAGGTTTTTACTGAAATAAGCCGTCTTATGCTGACGAATGTAATGGTGTATGAAGAACTCGGCATGATGGAGAAGCAAGATGTCGTTGACTACTTTGACTATTTCATAATGAACTTGATGGAACGAGATAAGAGAATAGAATATGCAGTGGTTTTTAATAGTAAGGGAGTGGTTATTGCCCATAGCAATATTTCTAAGTACGGAGAAATAGTTACAGATAAATCAACGTTGGAAACAATTACAAACCTTAAAACAGAGCTTAATGAAGAAAAATTCCAAAATGATACAATTCTCAAAATAACAGTACCTTTGAATATAGATACCAAAAATTGGGGTGGTTTGCAAATTGGACTTTCTACAAGAGATGTCCAGAAATCTATAAATTCCTTGAAAAAAGAGATTATCATCATTAACATTATTTTTTCAGTGCTTGCTCTTCTGATTATAAATATTGGCGCAAAGGTGCTTGCAAAACCAGTGATACGACTCACAAAGAGAATGGATGGTATAAAAACATATGGAGACTTTAACCCGCAAGCATACGAACTTAGAGATAGACGTGATGAAATTGGCGAGCTTCAAAATAGTTTTCTCTGGATGTTACAGAGGCTTAGAGAAGCAGATAAAGAGCATAAGAAAACTTTAGAAGTGCTTAGCCAGACTGAGAAGATGGTGTCTATCGGGAGGCTTGCATCCGGGGTGGCTCATGAGATAAACAATCCTCTAAGCGGTGTTGTATTATGTTTTAAGAATCTGATGGAATCAGAGATAGAACAGTCAAAAAAGGAACAGCTTGTTGGAGCAATTAATAATGGTCTTCAAAAGATAAAAACCATTATAGAACAGCTTCTTGATTTCTCAAGGATGACTGTTACAGAAAAGGCACCTGTAGAGTTAAATAACCTTATAAACCGTCTTTTAATCCTGCTCAACTATTCTGCTTCAAAAAAGAATATTAGGATTATTAAGGATTTCTCAGATGATATTCCAGAAATATTGATGGATGAAAACAAGATGACACAGGTTTTTTTAAATATCATAATAAATGCTCTGCAGGCGATGGATGGGGGCGGCACTTTGACAATTAAAACCATAAAAGAAAACAGTTACAGCGTGATTTCTATTGGCGATTCAGGCACAGGGATTTCTTCCGAGATAATGCCAAATATCTTTGAACCATTTTTTACGACTAAGGGTGTTGGCGAGGGGACAGGACTTGGACTCTCCGTAAGTAAAGGTATTGTGGAACAACATGGTGGTATAATTGATGTAGACAGCAAAGCGGGGATTGGAACAACGTTCACGATTAAATTACCAATTACATGATGGCAGATGCTATGTTACAAAAATTGCTTCATAAAGTTCCTAAAGGCAGCTTAAAAATTAAGCAGTTAAAAATACTTATAATTGAAGATGAGCCTACCGTGAGACTCGGGCTTTCTTGCACCCTTGAGGGTAGAGGATGTAGAGTTTTAACCGCAGAAAATGGTGTTGACGGGATAAGGCTCTTTGAAAAGGAAGGTTTTGATATTGTAATAACAGACCTTAGACTCCCGGGAGCTGATGGTATTGAGGTATTAAAATCAATAAAAAATATTTCTCCTGATACAGGGGTTATTATAATCACTGCGTTTGCAGATGTAAAAAACGCTGTTGAGGCTATGAGAGAAGGGGCTTATGACTATATCTCAAAACCTTTTGACGCCGAGGAACTCCTTATCGTCATAGAAAGGTATGTAAAATACAGGGGCATTGAACTTGAAAACATACGGCTTAAGGAAGAATTAAGGGAGCAGAAACAATTCCAGAACATTATTGCTATAAGTCCTGCCATGCAGTCAGTCTTTGAGACAATAGAGGCTGCTGCAAAAACAGATTCTTCCATATTAATATATGGAGAAAGCGGAACAGGCAAGGAATTGGTTGCAAATGCTATACATAACCTGAGCCCGAAAAGAGACAACCCCTTTATTAAAATAAACTGCGCGGCTATTCCTGAAACACTCCTTGAATCAGAACTATTTGGACATGAGAAGGGGGCATTTACAGGTGCTATCCACAGAAAAAAAGGAAAGTTTGAGGTTGCTGATACCGGAACGATTTTCTTTGACGAGATTTCTGAGATGCCTGTGTCCCTTCAGGCAAAGATGCTAAGGGTCATAGAAGACCACACATTTGAAAGGTTGGGTGGAAATGAACCAATACATGTAGAGGTAAGAACACTTTTTGCAACATGCAAAAATCTAAAAGATGAGATAAAGGCAGATAAATTCCGAGAAGACCTTTATTATAGAATAAATGTTCTGCCTATCACCGTATCACCTTTGCGCGAAAGAAAAGAAGATATACCTTTACTCGTTGAGCATTTCCTGAAGATATTCAGTAAAAAAACAGGGAGGAGCGGGCTTATCATCACACCTTCAGCTATGCAAAGACTACTTGCCTATGACTATCCAGGCAATGTAAGGGAACTTAAACATGCAATAGAAATGGTGGTTACTCTTTGTAAGGGCAGAACGATTGACCTCTGCTGTCTGCCAGCAGAGATGAGAGGAAGTAGAACGAGAGAGAATATAATCCCTGTAACCTGTGAGAACCTTACGCTTGAAGAGAAATTAAGGGATTTTGAGAAAGAGACAATTGTACAGATGTTAGAGTATACCGAAGGTAAAAAGAATAAGGCTGCAAAGAGACTCGGAATCAGCAGAAAGACTCTGTGGAAAAAGTTGAAAGAATATGGGTTCCCTGTATCTCCTACAGAATTGGAAGATGAGGAATAAATCAAGTTACATCTCGGTAACTCCCGAGATATATCAAGTTGCCTTTTAGTTACTTAATTTCATCCCCGAAATAACAAATCCCCTTGATTTTTAATAAGTTTTGATTAAGGCATGCTTTTTGCATTTAATCAAGTGTTATCTTGTTTATCTTTATTCAGCCTTAACGATTAAAAAGGAGGAGAAAAAATGAAAGTTGAAATGAAGAGGAGAACATTTTTGAAGCTGTCTGCTGCTACCATTGCTGCTGGGGTAGTTGCATCTAACTTCAAGGATGTGAACGCAGCAGAGTGGAAAAAGCAGATAGGTAGAACAGGGTCACAACCTGATCCTGTGGATGAAGAGGCAAAGACAGTCAGAAGCGTATGCCTTATGTGTCATGGGGGATGCGGAATTCAGGCAAAGATTGTTAAGGGTGAACTTGTGAAACTTAGTGGTAATCCCTATCATCCGAATACCTATGATTACGCCGCAAAGGGTGATATTGTTGAAGAGTCGGACCTTGACGCAGGACTTACAGGAAAGGATGTGGGTACATTATGTTCCAAGGGACAGGCAGGAGTTTATGCCCTTTACAGCCCCTTTAGACTCCAGCATCCTCTCAAACGTGTAGGACCAAGAGGCTCAGGAAAATGGAAGACAATATCATGGGAACAAGCAATCAAGGGAATATGTGATGGAGGGTATTTATTTAAAAATGTTCCGGGAGAGGAGAAGCGCAATATTGAAGGACTGAAGTTCGTTCTAAATAATAACAACCCTATGGGACCAGAGGATTCGGACTATATGGATGAGGCTCCACCTGGAGGGTGGGGTCCAAAGATAAACCAATTCGTCTGGGCACATGGCCGTAATGAGCAGTCGCCTTTAACGCCGCGATTCGTTCTTGATGCTGCAGGTGTGCCGCATATGCTCAATCATTGAAGCCGCTGCGCCGGTACCTTCTACAGTTGTGTAGAGGCAGTTCTTAATTTACCCCCGTATGAGATTGGAAATTATGCAGACTATGAATACTGTGATTACCTGATAAGTATGGGGTCAAATGTTACACAGGCAGATTATCCCATGCAGTTACGGGCAAGATACCTCCAGAAATTCGGCAAGAGAGTTGGTCCCCATGCAAGAGAATTTAGGCACGTTATAGTTGATCCGCGTTTTTCAAATGCTGCTGCTAAGGCTACCCATAACGGAGTAGGAGAGTGGGTCCCTATAAAGCCCACAACTGATGCGTATTTCCTTCTTGGAATGACCCGGTGGATGATTGAGAATAACGGATATAAGAAGGAATACCTTTCTATCCCCAGTGAAAAGGTTGCTAAAAACAAGGGCTATCGGACGTGGACAGATATGACTTATCTTGTCGGCACTAAAGAGCCAAAGGCATATCTCACAGGTAAAGACGCAGGACTTGGGACGAGTGACTCTGTAGTTCTTGTCAATGGCATGCCCACGATGTTCCAGGAAGCCACTGACCTTGTTGACCTTGATGCCAGCACTGCCTGTAATAGAAATGTTCCGCGGACCTGTGCAGCAGAGTAATGGTTGGTATAATGCACAGGCTCTCTGCATCATAAACATACTTGTTGACAACATCGACAGAAAAGGTGGTTATATATCAGGACACGCAGCGTACAAAGGCGATGTAGAGTCTCCCAATAAGCGGAAACCTTCTGGCGTTCGTGTTGACACCGCAAAGGCAAAATATCAGGGGAAAAAGCCAACCTCCACAAGACCGTGGTACTCTGGCTATTCTGCGCCCAGAGGTGTAACTCCGAATTTCTTCTCAAGCGTAAGAATGGGGTATCCTTATAAAATAAAGGCATATCTCAATTACTATAACGACCCTGCTTACACAATGCCTTATAACCAGGAGACTATTGAGGCACTTCTGGATTTAAAGGCAATGCCACTCACATTCTCAATTGATGCTTACATGGGTGAGACAAGCATGCTCTGTGACTATATTCTTCCTGATACCGAATACCTTGAGCGTCTCGGTGGTTTCAAAACATATCCACCTGTAAAAACACAGGTATGGGGGCTCAGACAGCCTGTTGTGGGGTCATTTGACCCTAAGACACATGAATACAAATCTATTCGTCCGGATACAAAGATGGCAGATGATGTCCTCATCATGATTGCTAAAGAGTGCGGACTCCCTGCTTTTGGTAAAGACGGAGGTGG
>JACROO010000014.1 GCA_016214355.1 Nitrospirota bacterium
AGGTTTATTATATTTATGTAACTGACGAACAGGAAAAGCTACAGGGCTCTCTTTCTTTAAGGGAGTTGATTTTATTACCACCTGAAGCAAAGCTTTCCGATGTTATGGAGGCTAAACTTAAGACAGTAACACCGGAGACCGATGAGAAAATTGTAGCAGGGATAATCTCAAAGTATAATCTTCTTGCTGTTCCGGTAGTTGATAAGGACAATGCCCTTTTGGGAATTGTAACCGTAGACGATATTGTGGATTTACTGCTGCCGCCTGCATCAAGGAAAAAGCGGAGGAAGGTATGAGCCGCTGGGGAAAGCTTCTTATATTTTTATCACTAATAGGTCCCGGTATCATAACCGCAAATATTGACAATGACGCAGGTGGAATAACCACATATTCTGTTGCAGGTGCCCGCTTTGGATATTCCCTGCTATGGATATTAATCCCAACAACCATTGCCCTTATTGTTATACAGGGGATAGTTGCGAGGATGGGGGTGGTTACAGGGAAAGGGCTATCTGATTTGATCAGAGAACATTATGGTGTTAGAGCGACTTTTTTTATGATGATAATCCTGCTCATTGCAAATTTTGGGACAACAATTGCAGAGTTTGCAGGGTTAGCAGCGAGTATGGAAATATTCGGCATCAGTAAATACATTATAGTCCCTTTAGGAACCTTTTTTGTATGGATACTTGTAACAAAAGGCAGTTACAGGATAGTTGAGAGGGTTTTGCTTGTGGCATGTCTGGTTTATCTTGGTTATGTTTTTTCAGGTTTCATGTCAGGGCCTGACTGGGGTGATGTATTTAAAAATACATTTGTACCAACAGTTAAATGGGACTCGGAATTTATTATGCTTACCATAGCAATAATAGGAACAACAATAACACCATGGATGCAGTTTTATCTGCAATCCTCAATAGCTGAGAAGGGAATAAGCAAGAAGCACTATAAGGTGTCAAGGCTCGATGTTATTACCGGCTGTTTCATGACTAACATAATAGCCTTTTTTATTATAATCACCTGCGCTACAACATTATTCCCGCATGGGATAAGAATAAACGAGGCACACGAGGCAGCCATAGCACTAAAGCCGTTTGCAGGTGTATATGCATCTGCCCTTTTTGCAATCAGCCTTGCCAATGCCTCCCTTTTAGGAGCGATAATTGTGCCATTGTCAACTGCTTATTATATATGCGAGGCAATGGGCTGGGAAGCAGGGGTAAATAAGACATTCAAAGAAGCACCGCAGTTTATGTGGATATATACCGCCTTAATAGTTATATCTGCCCTCTTGGTTTTAATCCCCGCAGCCCCGTTAGTGCTCCTGATGATTCTATCTTCTTTATTAAATGGTATCCTTCTTCCTTTTGTACTTGTTTTTGCCCTGCATCTTGTTAATGACAAAAAGGTTATGGGTGAATATACTAATACAAGAGTGCATAATTTTATATCATGGGGCACGGTGGTTATTTTGATAGCCTTGACAGCTGTTCTTCTGATTATGAGCGCAGCACCGATAGGAAATACGCACGGAGGTTAATGAATGATCAAACCAATAAAATGGAGTAATGGAAAAGTCAGAATGCTTGATCAGAGCAAACTCCCCCTCAAGGTCTCTTATATTATCTGTAGTGATTATCTGAAGGTCGCAGAGGGTATAAAGAAGCTGTGGATAAGAGGAGCCCCAGCCATAGGCATAGCAGCAGCAATGGGTGTAGCACTGGGAGCACAGAAGATAAAGGCAAAGGGGTTTGATGAATTTTATAAAGCGCTTCAGCCTATTTTCTCTGCTATCCTTTCAACAAGACCCACGGCAGTGAATATAGAATGGGCAATCAATAGATTAAAAAAACTTCTTCTCTCCAATAAGAACCTCGGGATTGAAAAACTAAAAGCCCTCTTGGTGCAAAGTTTATAAAAGATGGAAATATTATCATAACGCACTGCAATGCCGGCTCGCTTGCAACCGGAGGTTATGGAACTGCTACAGCCCCAATGCGTGTGGCAGTAGAGCAGGGCAAAAAGATTCAGGTTATTGCTGATGAAACAAGGCCTGTGCTTCAAGGTGCGCGTCTGACTGCATGGGAATTAATGAAAGATGGAATTCCTGTAACCCTCATTACAGATAATACAGCAGGTGCACTAATGAAAAGAGGCGAGATCGATCTTGCTATTGTAGGCACTGATAGAACAGCACGTAATGGGGACGTAGCAAACAAAATCGGGACATATTCTTTAGCAATACTCTGTAAAGAACATGGCATACCTTTTTATGTGGCAGCTCCTACAAGTAGTATTGACTTCTCAATCCCATCTGGAGAATTCATACCAATAGAAGAGCGGGGGGCAGATGAAGTTACTCATATATCAGGATGCAGGATAGCACCCCGTGGAGTAAAGGTAAAAAATATTGCCTTTGATGTTACACCTGCAAAATATATAACTGCTATAATCACGGAAAAAGGTGTTTTTAAACCGAAGGACTTGTATAAAATTCAAAAATTAAAAATCAAAAATTAAAATTATGGAAAAATTTTAATTAAATATTAAATAAAAATTCCTTAATTTTGCATTTTTCATTTTACATTTTGCATTTGTTATTGCCATGACTATAGAAGACGTTTGGAAATACTATCAAAAAGACATTGCATTAGCTGAAGAAAAAATAAGAGAGACGTTAAATACTATTGCTCCTGCTATATCTATAGTTGGGAAACATCTCTTCGTAGGCGGGGGTAAGCGCATTCGTCCTTTTTTAGCAATACTTTCTTCAAAGATTTCTGGCTACAGCGGTGAGAAAAGCAATATCCTTGCCTGCAGTATTGAATCAATACACACAGCCTCTCTGCTTCATGATGATGTTGTTGATGGTGCAAACCTGAGAAGGGGACAGCCATCAGCCAACTCTATCTGGGGCAATCAGGTGGTGGTTCTTGTCGGTGATTTTCTTTATTCAAATGCACTGAGGCTTGCTAATTCCCTTCAAAACCAGAAAATTATGGACGCACTTACAGTTGCCACCACAGGCATGAGCGAAAGCGAGCTGCTGCAACTCAG
>JACROO010000015.1:0-5091 GCA_016214355.1 Nitrospirota bacterium
ACGGCAGGTTAGTCAAGATTGAATCAAACCCCAATTCTATCAGGACCGAAGGCAAGATGTGCGCGAGGGGACAGGCAGGTGTGACTCATTCCAATGATCCTGACAGGATTCTTTATCCAATGAAACGCGCGGGAAAACGCGGTGAAGGAAAATGGAAAAGGATTTCATGGGATGAGGCACTTACAGAACTTTCAGGCAAATTGAAAAAACTCCGCGATGCAGGAACGCCTGAGAAATTCATGTTCCATGCCGGAAGAATGAAGGCAAGCTCGGAGAAGTTAATGAAAGAAGTATTTCTGCCAACATATGGCACTGGAACCATAGCCGGACATACGGCTATATGTGAAGGCGGCAAATGGGTTGGACAGGAGCTTACATGGGGAAAGCACTATGACAACTGGGACTTTGACAACACAAAGTATGTCCTAAACTTCGGAAGCAATGTCCTTGAGGCACATACCAACCATGTCCCTACTTCCAACAGGCTTATCAAGGCTAAAGTTGACAGAGGGGTAAAACTCGTAACCTTTGATGTGAGGCTATCCAATACTGCTGCCAAGTCAGATGAATGGGTGCCAATCAAACCAGGAACTGATGGTGCGGTTATGCTTGCTATGTGCAGTGTGATTATGTCAGAAGGGCTCTACGATAAGGACTTTCTTGCATTTGTCAAGGCAACAAAGAACAAGGATGCCTCTGCTGACGAGAAGATAGCCGCCCTTAAATCCCACCTTGCGCAATACACACCTGAATGGGCTGAAAAAATAAGCGGTGTAAGCGCCTCTAAGATTAAATCAATAACATTGGAATTTGCAAAGACAAAACCTGCATGTTTGATAACCTATAGAGGAGCAGTAGCACATTATAATGGTGTTGAGAATGAGCGCATAGCCATGATGCTTGCCGCAATAACAGGGAATATTGACAATCCCGGCGGCAGGTGCAAGGCTGTTGCTTCCTCATGGAAATTCCCCGAGGGACCAAAGGATAAGCCAAAGGCAAACAAAATGCATATACTTGACGGCTTCAAAGGAGCATCAGCATATCCAACGCACCATGTTGACCAGATGGTGATGAAGGTGATAAAAGATGGCAAGGAAGGAAGACCGGATGTTTATATGTGGTACTGCTACACACCGGTTTATGCCAATGGAGAGATTCAGGAGAACATAGATATACTAAAAGACGAAAGCCTGATTCCCTTCACCGTATGCTCCAATCCATTTTATGATGAATCAGCAGCACTTGCTGATATGATACTCCCTGATACACCTTACACTGAAAGGTGGGATTGGGAGGGTGATGTCAGTCCGATGCAGATAGCTGAATATCAGATTCGCCAGCCTTTTATTAAGCCGCTCGGTGAATCAAGGAATCTAATGGATGTGGCTTGCGAGCTTGCAAACAGGATGGGCTTCCCCTTAGGGTTTAACTCAATAGAGGAGTTTGTTGCCCAGTCTGGTGAGATGACACCTGAAATCAAAGCACTTGGCGGCATTGAGTACCTGAAAAAGAACGGTGTATGGCATGACCCTAATGCAAAGCCAAAATTTTACTCTTACAAAAAGGATGTTAAGGAGGAAGACCTCAAAGCAGAAGGCGTAACCTATGATGAGGCTACTGGTGTTTACTGGAACTGGAAAAAATCCAAGGCAAAGGATGAGGCAGAGGCAAAAGCAACAGGTTACACCAAGACAAAGGATGCCTACAAGGGTTATGTTGGGCAGAAGATAGGGGACAAAGTTTATGCAGGCTTTAAGCCTGATAAACTCAATAAGTCAGGTTATCTGGAGCTGTACTCCGAGCTATTGGAAGAGAAAAAGTTTAACCCTCTGCCGAGCTATCTGCCAACACCCGAGCATGAGAAGATGGGGGCGGGTGACCTGATTCTTACTACCTATAAGCCTGCTGTTCTTACACAATCCCGCAGCGCTAACTGCAAATGGCTGAGTGAGCTTTTCAACGACAACCCGGCATGGATTAACCCAAAGACTGCTGCAGGGTTAGGAATCAAGACAGGCGATAAAATTAAGGTTAAATCCGCTGTTGGTGAGATTACAACCAAGGCTCGTGTAACTGAAGGTATCGTACCTGGCATTATAGCTATTTCCCACTCTCGCGGACACTGGGAATACGGCAGATACGCATCAGGTAAGAAAGGGCCGGACGTAGGCGGTGCACATGATAATGACCCGGATCTTAAAAACATATGGTGGAAAGACAATGGCGTGCATCCTAACTGGATAATACCGAACTCTCCTGACCCGATAGGCGGGCAGCAACGCTGGATGGATACGGTGGTGAAGGTTACAAAGGCTTAGCTGAGGAGTAGAGAAGAAAGTTAACTATAACCCCTCCCTTTCAAGTGAGGGGTTATTTTTTGTATTATCATGTTATGAAAAATAAAAACGCAAAACTAAAAGATATGGCTGAAACAGCAAGACAGCGGAGCAATATCTATGGTCTCTTAGCCACCATCTATCACAAAGAGCCGACCAAAGAGCTTTTAAGGCAAATCAAAGAGCCTACATTTCTGGATGTCTTATCTGAGCAGGGAATTCAATTAGGCGATGATTTTTTACAGAGAGATGAAGACGAATTAATTAATGACCTCGCAGTAGAATACACAAGGCTATTCTTAGGACCTGGCAAACACATCTCTCCTCATGAATCCGTTCATCACGAAAGAGGCGATGGCGACTGGGGAAGGTTCTGGGGCAAGGATACTGTTTTAGTAAAGAAATTTATAGAGACGGCAGGGCTTGAGTATAAGTCTGAATTTACTGGCATGCCTGACCACATCAGCGTGGAATTAGAATTTATGCAAAAGCTTACTGAACGTGAAGCACAGGCATGGGAGGAGAATGATGATAACGGAGCACTCTATTGCCTGAAAATAGAGGAAAAATTTATACGGGAACATCTCATCAAATGGGTTCCCATTTTCTGTGACAAAGTTATTAAAGAAACAACGCTGTCATTTTATAAGGAGATGGCGAAACTGACTAAAAGTTTTATAGAGTTTGAAAAGACAGGACTACAGGAGCGGTAAAACTCTCTGCAAAGACAGAAATCGCCGTTTGCCGTATAAAAAGTTAATCGCTGCGTCCTGCATCTATTCCTAATGCCTTAATCTTCCTGTGCAGGTTGCTTCTCTCAATCTGGAGTTCTTCTGCTGTTTTTGAGACGTTCCAGTTGTTATCCTGAAGTTTTTTAATGATAAAGTCTTTTTCAAATTGTTCCCTTGCCTCCCTTAATGTCTTCAATGCAGCGTAATCTGTCTCCTGAACAATAAAGGAAGGGACCTCTTTTATATCAATAACCTCAGAGGTGTTCATGATTACAAACCGTTCAATGGTGTTTTTAAGTTCTCTTACGTTGCCGTGCCAGTCATAATTTATCAGGGCGTTCAGTGTTGTTTTGCTGATTTTTTTGGCTTTTTTACCATATTGTCTGGCAAGATTTTCAAGGAAGTGTTCAACCAAAAATGGTATGTCCTCTTTTCTTTCCCTTAGCGGCGGAACGTTTATGGGAATCACATTGAGCCTGAAGTAAAGGTCTTCCCTGAAGGTCATTTTTTTAATCTCCTCCTGTAAATTTTTGTTTGTGGCGGCAATTATCCTCACATCAACTTTTATATTCTTACTGCCGCCGACCCGCTGGAATTCCTGCGTCTCAATGACCCTCAGCAGTTTCGCCTGTGTCGCAAGCGCCATATCACCGACTTCATCTAAAAAAAGTGTCCCTTTATCTGCTAATTCAAACTTGCCTTTTTTACGTTCAAATGCCCCTGTGAAGGAGCCTTTCTCGTGCCCGAATAGTTCGCTTTCAATAAGTTCATGCGGTATAGCGGCACAGTTTACCTCTATGAAATCCCTGTCCTTCCTGTCGCTTGCTTCGTGTAATGCCCTCGCAACAAGCTCTTTCCCTGTTCCGCTTTCACCGGATATAAGCACCCTTCCAAACGAAGCAGCTGCTTTTGCTATTTCTTCCCTGAGGGTTTTTATTTTCTGACTTTCTCCGATTAACTCCCTCTCTGTTACACGTAAGGCAATGTTTTCCTTCTCAAGCCGTTGTCTTTCTAATGCCCGTTTGACAATAATTTCTACCTTGGGAAGAGAAAGCGGCTTTTCAAGAAAATCATATGCCCCAACCTTAATTGCCTGAACAGCGGTGTCTATTTTTGCATGTCCTGAAATCATTATTACAGATGTGTCTTTGGTTATATCTTTAATAGCCTTCAGGGTCTCTATGCCGTCCATCCCCGGCGGCATTGCTACGTCCAATAATACAACCTCAGGAGAGAATTCTCTGACAGAAGTCAGTGCCTGCTCGCCGGAAGAAGCAGTGATGACCTCATAACCTTCGTCATTAAGGACATCTGTAAGTGTTTCCCGTATGCCCTCTTCGTCATCAACTATGAGAACTGTTGCCTTAGATGCCTTCGCCATAATTTTAGCCCTTTCTTTTTATAGTGAACAGTGAATAGTCTTTTACTGAATACTGTTCACTGACGACTATTCACTGCCGTTACTTGTGTCCCGCAGGCAATTCTATTATAAACTGCGTCCCTTTCGGCTCATTGTCTTTTACCCTTATGTATCCCATGTGCTTGGATATTATACTGTCAACTATTGCAAGGCCGAGCCCTGTACCTTCTGTTTTTGTTGAGAAATAGGGGAGAAAGAGATTATCCTTATCTTCGTTTTTTATCCCCGTGCCTTCATCTATAACCTCCATTCTAACAAGTTCAAGGGAAGGATCGTAAAAAGTATTTAACCATATTCGTTCGGTTTTTGCCTGTATTGCATTGTCAATGAGGTTTATCAAAGCCCTTTTTATCTGTTCCCTGTCTACCTCAATCTCAGGGATGTCGTTGAATGATGTTATTATACGGACGTTTTTTAAGTCAGTATAAAGATTAACAACTTCTTCTATTATTGTTTTGATATCGCTCGGCGCGAGATTTATTTTAGGCATCTTGCCAAACCGTGAAAATTCATCAACAAGGCATTTGAGGCTGTCAACTTCTTTTATTATTGTAGTCGTTGCCCTTTTTAAGACATCCTCAAAATCCTGAGACTTTTCACC
>JACROO010000015.1:5115-9476 GCA_016214355.1 Nitrospirota bacterium
ACTTTTCACCCCATTTTTTTACGAGCCTTTCTGCCGAGAGCTTGATTGGCGTAAGAGGATTTTTTATTTCATGCGCAAGCCGTCTTGCTACCTCCTGCCATGCCAATGCGCGTTGTGCCTTTATGATTTCTGTTAGGTCATCAAAGACAACGAGTATTCCCATAAAATTACCCTGAGTATCTTTTATTGCTGTCATATAAACCCTCAAATTTACAAGTCTGTCCTCAATATTTGCATGAAATTCCTGTTTAACCGCCTTAAAATCTTTTTCGCCTAACTGGCTTATCATTGAATTTAACTCGTTTGACTTAACCCTCTCTAAGATATCCTTATGGCTTTTACCGAGAATATCGGTGCGGTTTAAATTCAATATTGAACATGCAGCATTATTTATTGTTTTAATCCTGCCGGAACGTTCAAGGAGGATGACGCCTGTATTAATATTCTCAATTATTGCCTCCATGCTGAGGAGTGCCTTCTGGATGGATAACCTGCCTTCTTTTAAGTCTCTGACCATTTTGTTGAATGAGTTAATCAACATCCCTATTTCGTCTTCTCTTTTTAAGTCAATCCTGACATCAAGGTCCCCCTCTGCGACTGTCTTTGTCGTCTCTGCAAGCGACCTTATCGGTACTGTAATACCTTTTGCTATCCGCAATGCCGCCCATAGTGCAAGAAAAATAATCAGGAGTGTGGTAACCGTGAGTATAAGAAAATATATAAATTTTACAGGTGACTGCAGGGCTTCAATCTGCTGGTATTCATTGTAAGTCTTTTTAATGGATTCCATTTTATTTACTAAATCTATCGGGATAGTTGTTTCAACTATCACTACCGCTGAAATCCCGCTTTCATTCCTGACAGGCGAGACCGCCCTGATAATATCACTGTCATCTCTGGGTATTATTTCTGTATTAGATATGCCTTTAAATGCTTCTTTAACAAGGTCGGAGCCGTCAGGCTGTTTTAGCAGGTAGGTTTTAAAGTTTCCCCTGTCCCTGCTTGTTTGCATTTTGTTTGATGCAAGCAGGTTTGCATAATCCTGAACATTCTTTCTTTCTTTTAAATAAAATGTCCTGGCAATGTCCATAGAATCATTTATAGGTCTTTGAACTTCTATTGAGAGCCATTTGTCAATAGTATTATTTATAAGCTGGTTTGAAAGGATAAAGAGCAGGATTGAAGGGATAAATGTGAGCCCCACAAAGGCAACAACAAGCTTTGTCCTGAATCTTGAGCCCATGACCTTTTGCTTTTTTTCATAGTAAAGCGTGATGAGATTCCGGATTACAAAGATAATAAGGAGCAGGAGGTATAAGATGATGTTTACAGAGAGGAAGGTAATGCCGATCTTTATCAGCAGGGGTCCGTGTTCAATCCCGAGATAATTAAGCGCAAAGCCTGTGATAATTATTGCCAGGATGCTGATAGCGAAAAGACCTAAGAGGGTTTTGAGCTGTTTCATCTCGCGCCTCCGACGGCAAAATATTGTGATTCTTTAGCCCAACTCATTTCCCTCTCAGGGATGAACATGAGGAAAAAACCTATAACAGGCGGGAGTTCCCTGCTTCTGGATTCAACTACAACCCTGATAAAATATTTGCCCTGCTCAAGCTCCTTTATATTTGCAAGATTAATATCCTTAACTGTGAAAACCCACTCCTTTAATGTATTGAAATCATTAAAGCGTTTTTCCTTGAGGGATGTCCCGTCATAAGAGGATGCCCTGTACTGTCCCCTGAGATTATCATATTTAATAATTTTTTGAATTTTTTTTGTTACAACAAATTCATCAGGCCAAAAGCTCCACACCCTGAACAGCTCTATAGTGAAAATGATTTCCTTCTCAACCCCCGAACTAATCATCGCCTCAATTTCCGCACTATTAACAAGACCTGTATTTACGATGATATCATTCTCCTGTATTTTTACCTCAGGACCGATGATTTGTGCGGTTACAGGTGATGAGGTTAAGATAAAAAATATGTTAAGTGTTAAAATAATAAATAATTTTTCTCTCATTTGTTACTTGACAAGCTTGTAAAAATTTATTTTGATTATAACATACAAACATATAACTAAGAAGTGGGAACATAATTTCTCAGTTTTTTACTTTTCACTTCTCACTTTTCACTTCTCACTTTTTAGTTAAAGAAAGGAGGAATGTTATGGAATTAAAGGTTGTAAGGGTTGATATTCCAGAGGGCTGTAATATAATCCTCGGGCAGACACATTTTATAAAGACAGCGGAGGACCTCTACGAGATTATCGCTACTACAGTACCTCATGCAAAATTTGGCATAGCCTTTACAGAGGCATCTGGGCCGTGTCTTATCAGGACAGAGGGCAATGATAAAGAATTAACCGGTATCTGCGTAAGAAACCTTCAGGAAATCGGTGCAGGTCATGTGTTTTGCGTGGTCATGAAAAACGCCTTTCCGATTAATGTCCTGAATGCAATAAAAAACTGCCCTGAGGTTTGCAGGATTTTTTGTGCCACTGCGAATCCTCTGGAGGTAATTGTTGCCTGTACAGGGCAGGGCAGGGGCATTGCAGGTGTGATTGACGGGGACTCTCCAAAGGGTGTGGAGACCGCTGAAGACAAGGTGCACAGGAAGGAATTTTTGAGAAAGATAGGGTATAAACTGTAGGATTAGGGGTCTTGCAATTTAGTTTTTTTGTCTGCAACAATGCCGTAGAAATTATCCTTTGGCGGTGAGCCTCTGCAGAAAACTGCCCTCTATGTGTTATAATTATTTTTAAATCCCTTAACATGAATAATAATGATCTTAAGACAATGATTCTGGATTATATGGAGAACGGGTTTCTTGAGAATATTATTGACATGTTTAAACACGATGAGGCACTTTACCCTTTTATAATTGATATGATAAAAGATGAGAGGGTGCGCGTAAGGCTCGGTGCTGCTGCACTTGTAGAGGAATTAATGAAACAAGAGCCGGAACCGCTTATAAATATTATCCCTGATATCGGAGGGCTTTTAAAAGACCAGTGACCGACTGTCCGCGGTGACGGAATATACCTGCTGAGTCTGATAAAACATAAAAATGTTCTGCCCTATCTGCTGCAGGCTGAAAAAGACAGTAATAAGGACGTCAGAGAGATAGCATCTGACGCTATTATGGGAATAAGATAAGCCACAGAGGATGCAGAAACATATCATTGCAAATTTATCAAGTTAAAATTGAAATGGATAAAGATTTCTCTGTATCCGCAGTGGTTAAATTCAATTTAATTAGTAGAGAGGAGGGTAAATGCTTCCCGAGCTTAGATATGATGAAAAGGGGCTTATTCCGGCAATAATACAGGATATTGAAGACAATGAGGTTTTGATGCTGGCTTATATGGATAAGACTGCACTGGAAAAAACAGTACAGACCGGCAGGACACATTTCTGGAGCAGGTCAAGACAGAAATACTGGATGAAGGGTGAGACATCGGGCAATATACAACTCGTAAGAGAAATCCTTTATGATTGTGATGAAGACACCCTTCTTATAAGGGTTGAACAGCTCGGCATGGGTGCTTGCCACACGGGAAACAGGAGCTGTTTTTACCGGAGCATTGAAGAGGTGGAAAGCGGAGATGTTGAATGAGATTAAGATTAGGCAAAGAAGGCGAGAGGCTCGCAGGAAAGTTTTTAAAAAAGCATGGATATAATCTTATCAAACAAAACTATAAAACGCCTATGGGTGAGATTGATATAATAGCTCAGGACAGAGGGACATTAGTTTTTATTGAGGTCAAGACAAGGGAGAATTTTGAGTTCGGTCAGCCTTTTGAAGCAGTAAATCACACTAAAAAACAGAAGATTGCAAGGGTAGCGCTTTCATATCTTAAAAGATTAAAGGAAACCCCTGCCTGCCGTTTTGATGTCTTGAGTATATGTTATAAGAACGGAGCGCCTGAGTTTGAGTTAATCAGAGATGCCTTTGAGGTGTGAGATGTGTTATTATTTTTATACGGGGCGTAGCGCAGCCTGGTAGCGCACACGGTTCGGGACCGTGGAGCCGGAGGTTCAAATCCTCTCGCCCCGACCAAATTTGTTGACAGTTCACAGTTGACAGTTTACAGTATAAAAATGGGATTTGGTTTTGAAAATTTAAATGTTTACAAAAAGGCAATTGAGTATGCTACTAAAGTTTATAAAATTACGAGAGATTTTCCAGCTAATGAGTTATACGGTCTTACATCACAAATAAGAAGGGCTTCTATTTCTGTATCTTCAAATATTGCAGAAGGTAGCGGAAGATATCATAAAAAAGATTTTTCTCAATTTCTTAGAATCGCAAGAAGTTCTATTTATGAATGTATTCCTCTTTTAGAGATAGCTTTAAAAG
>JACROO010000015.1:9483-17975 GCA_016214355.1 Nitrospirota bacterium
GAAGAATTAATAAAAGAGTGCAATGAAATAGCCAAAATGATTAACGGTTTGATTAAATCTTTGGGAACTTATAAAACTAATAACTTTTGACTGTCAACTATCAACTAAAGCAGTTAACTGTCAACAGTCAACTGACAACTGTGAACTAAAATACGCCCCCTTAGCTCAGTAGGATAGAGCACAGGTTTCCTAAACCTGGTGCCGCAGGTTCAATTCCTGCAGGGGGCACCACGTTTAGCGTTCCTTTTCTTGAACATATCATCAGCATCTTTGCAGGCTGTAAATTCTTTTTTCAGCTTGCCGCCGGCATGGCTTTTAATATTTTCCACGTCTTCAGCACGTCTATTGCACGCTGAAGCTGTATGTCCTCTTCCTCTGAGACGTCTGCAAATGGAGGGGCTTCCAGCATTTCCTTGTCCTGTTCTTTTTCCATGTCCTGTTCTTTTTCTTTTATCATATCGTTTCCAAGGTGTTTTTCAAGGTCTTTTTCTCTTAAAATAGGATGCCCCTTTACGCCTTTTTTGAGTTTTGGTTTTACAATAATATCAGGCGTAATCCCTGTATTCTGGATGGATGTTCCTTTTGGGGTGTAGTAACGGGCGATTGTGAGCCTTAAGGCTGAGCCGTCGCTTAAAGGGATCACTGTCTGCACAGAGCCCTTCCCGAAGGTTGTAGTACCTATAATTACAGCCTTTGACCAGTCTTTCAGTGCCCCTGCAACAATTTCCGATGCGCTGGCACTGCCTTCATTTACGAGGACTGCCATCGGAAATTCATAATGCGGCGTATTATTGCTTGTGAGATATTCTTTTTTGTCTTCCTTCCTCCCT
This sequence comes from Nitrospirota bacterium, assembly GCA_016214355.1. Classification (GTDB taxonomy): domain Bacteria; phylum Nitrospirota; class Thermodesulfovibrionia; order UBA6902; family DSMQ01; genus JACROO01. Next base: position 10,314 of record JACROO010000015.1, read on the forward strand.
TTTGTGTAAACAACAAGCTTGCCGCGTGGGAGAAACCTGCTTGATACGTTTACAGAAGATTCCAGAAGACCGCCTGGATTGTTTCTTAAATCAAGGATGAGCGATGTTATATTTTCTTTCTCAACGAGTTCTTTCAAGGCAGTATCAAGTTCTGATACTGTTTGTTCCTGAAATTGAGTGAGTTTTATATATCCAATTTTGTCTTCCAAGACTTTGGTCTTTACACTGCGGATTCTTATTATATCCCTGATAAGTGTTATGTCTTTGGGCTCGCTCCAGTCTTTCCGCATTAAGGTTATTGTTACAGATGTTCCCTTCGGGCCTCTAAGTTTGGATACGGCATCTTGCAGGCTCATGTCTTTTGTTGACTCACCGTTTATTTTAACAATCCTATCGCCTGCCTTTACCCCTGCCTTATAAGCAGGTGTATCTTCAATAGGTGCAATGACAGTAAGGGCATCATCTTTCAGTCCTATCTGTATCCCGAGACCCCCGAATTCTCCCTTGGTCTCAATCTGCATCTCCTTATATGCATCAGGCGGCATAAAAGAGGAATGCGGGTCTAATGAATTGAGCATCCCTTTTATTGCCCCATGGACAAGTTCCTTATCTTCTACTTCTTCCACATAATTTTTCTTTATTAAAGATAAGACCTCTGCGAAGGTTTTTAAATTTTCGTAGTGGCTTCCTTCAACATTTACCCACGCCAGGCTCCATTGGCTGATTATTATCCCCGTGATTACAACTAACAGCACTAATGCCCACGGGACAATTGATTTCCGCTTAAACATATTTATTCCTCCATATCTATATTAGCACAAATCAGGTGCCTATTTGTTTTTTCTTAACCAGTTAATCGGTTTAATCGGTTTCCCTTTATATCTTATCTCAAAGTACAAACTGGGTACATTAAAAATTCCTGACTCTCCGACTTTTCCTATCGGCTGCTGCGCCTTGATGGTATCGCCTACTTTATGAAAAATTTCAGAAAGGTGGGCGTAGAGGCTGTGATAGCCGTCTCCGTGGTTAAGGATGAGAAGCTGGCCGTAACCTTTAAACCAGTCTGCATATACTACTTTTCCCCCGGATACTGCCCTTGCCGCCTCTCCAATTCCCGCCTGGATTTCTATCCCGTTTTTAAAAACGGGCATATTAAACTCAGGATTTTTATAACTTCCAAACGGAACTAATATCTTGCCGGTAACAGGCCATGTGAGCAAACCCTTCAGTGCAGCGAAGCCTCTGCCGGATACCGCAGGGGGAACCTGCTTTTCTTCAAGTTCTTTAATCAGGTCAAGGAGCCTCTTTGATGAGTCTTCAAGTTCTTTGATCATCTTTTCATAAAAACTGCGCTCTTTTTTTACTGAGGCAAGCAGTGTGTCTTTTTTACGGCGCTCTGTTTGTATCTCATCGGATTTGCGCCTGACGGTTTGCTTGTTTATTTCCAGCTCTTTTTTAAGCACCTCCATCTGCAGCATTTTTGCTTTTAGATCTTCTATTTCCAGGGTGTAGGCATCCATCAGTTTACGGTCATAATATGCAATAAAACTGATGTATCGGCTTTTCTTAATAAAGTCATGGTAGTCTTTTGCAGACATTAATATAACTGTCCCGATATTTCGGGACTGCTGCTTGTAGAGGCTCCGGAGACGGTCCTTTAAAAACATTTTTCTTTTTTCAAGTTTATTGTTAAGAACATTGATTTCTTCGTCAAGGAGCCGGATCTTGGAGCGGGTCTGTGTCAGACGGTTATCATAATATGCAAGTTCTCCCCTTTTTTTGTCTAACTCTTTATTTATTTTTTCAAGCTCGGACAAAATTGAATCTTCTTTTTTTACGGCTTCTTTTACCTTTTGTTTTTCGCGGCTGAGTCTTTTTTGGACTTCTTCAAGCTCTTTTTTAGGGTCACCGGCATAAGATAGTGAACAGTGAAAAGTGAACAGTGAAAAGTGAAGAATAAAAAGCAGAATGTAAAACAGTGAACAGCGAGTTGTAAACCTTGAACCTTGAACCGTAAACCGTGTACCGTCTTTACTGTTTCTCAATTTAGTACCTGATTCTGCCGATAGCGAAAATGCTCCCGATAAGGCTTATGGCAGCTCCTCCTAACGGTAGGAGGGGATATGTCTCGGGCGGGAAAAAAGTTGTGAATGCCTTAACCGCCGGTATAAGTTCTGTAATCCTTGAGGTTGTAAATGCATAAAGGCTTAAGAGGGTAAAAAGCACCATAATCCCGCTTAGTATGCCGATAAAAAGCCCTGCTATCAGGAAGGGCAGTCTTATGAAACCCCTGCTTGCGCCCAGTAGTTTCAGTGTTTCAATCTCTTCTGCCCTTCTGTAAAACAGAATCTTAATCGTGCTGTAGGTAACAAATGTTATAGCAACAAATATAATACTGCCTAAAATTATGCCTATAATTTTCATTCCTTCTGACAGCGAGTTTAATGATGAAAGCCATTTTTCCCCGTACTGCACATCAGCCACCCCTGTGATTTGTTTTATCTGTCCCACCTTCTTTTTTATGAGAAATGGTTCAAGCGCCTCTCTTTTAAGTTTAAGTTCAAAGGAGGCAGGCAGGGGGTTTTCCTCAAAGCCTTCAAGCACAGGATTCATGGCGCCTAATGACTGTTTTAGCTCTTTAAGCGCCTGATCTTTTGATATATAGTTTATCTCAAGGATATCTGTATCCTGTTTTAAATATTTTTTTATTATGCCCTCTTCTTCTGCTGTAAGGCTGTCATTGAGATATACAACAAGGCCGAAGCCTTTTGACCACTGCTTGAGTGTCACGTCCACATTTAATATTATAAGTGCAAAGGTGCTGATGATAAACAAACCAACGGCAATTGTGAGCACTGTGAGGGCATTTATCCATTTTTCACGCCAGAAATTTTCAGCTGCAGTCTGAAATAAAAAGGAAAGAGTTTTCAAGCTATGGACTCCTTCTGAATTCTGCCTTCTTTTAAATATACCACCCTGCGTCCGGTACCCTTGAAGAGCGCCTCGTGATGAGTTGCAATGACTACAGTGGTGCCGTTGATATTTATCTCTTTAAAGAGTTTTAGAATGATGGTTGCTGTGTCGGGGTCAAGATTTCCGGTTGGTTCGTCAGCGAGCAGGACTGTCGGCTTTGACACTATTGCCCTTGCTATTGCAACCATTTGCTGTTCCCCCCCTGAGAGGTGTTGCGGGAACTCGTGCATTTTGTGTTTCAATCCGATGTCTCCAAAGACTTCATTAACGCGTTCTTTTATCTCCTTAGGGTGAATGCCGTGTATCCGCAGCGCAAGCGCTACATTTTCAAACACGGTCTTATTTGTCAGCAGTCTGAAATCCTGAAAAACTATGCCGGTGTTTCTCCTTAAAGACGGAATCTCGCCCTGCTTTAATTTTCCTACGTCCATTCCTCCGACAACTACACTGCCCGCGTCGGGGCGTTCTGCCCTGTAAATAAGCCTTAGCAGTGTTGTTTTTCCTGCACCGCTTGGTCCTGTTATGTATACAAGTTCGCCTTTTTCAACTGAAAGGTTTATATCGGTGAGTGCAGATTCATTGTCAAAATATTTTGAGACATCAGAGAACTGGATCATTGATGTGCCTTGCCTCCGGCATTTAGGGTCTTTTTTGCTGTATTTATAATGTCTTCCGCTGTGAGGCCATAAATTTTCAGCAGTTCACCGGGGCTGCCCGAGCAGCCAAAGACATCCATTACGCCTATCCTCTTTACGGGCATCGGATGATTTTCAGAAAGGAATTCGCATACCGCCCCGCCCAATCCTCCAATGATTGAATGCTCTTCTGCTGTTATGATGAGCCTTGAGTTTTCTGCAGCCAGCATCACTGACTCTTCATCAAGCGGTTTAATTGTTGACATATTAATAACGCCTGTGTCAATGCCCTGATTTGACAGTATCTCTGCTGCTTTCAGTGCTGTATCTACCATGATACCTGCTGCTATTATATTAACATCTCTTCCAATACGGAAGACGCGGGCTTTCCCGATCTGGAATTTATAATCCGGCGGCATTACCAGCGGTACTTTTGGCCTGCCAAGTCTCACATAAACAGGACCGATGGAATCTGCTATTGTATAGATTACCGAAGTTGTTTCAATTGCATCAGCAGGAACGATTACTGTCATATTCGGCAGTGCCCTCATCAGTGCTATATCTTCCAGTGCCTGATGTGATGCCCCGTCTTCGCCGACAGTTATTCCTCCGTGTGTTGCCACGAGCTTTACGTTTGTGTTTGAATAGCATACAACCAGCCTTATCTGGTCCCATGCCCTCCCTGTTTCAAATATTGCAAATGTTGAGGCAAAAGGAACTTTTCCGGTCAGGGCAAGCCCTGCGGCTGTGCCTATCATGTCCTGTTCCGAGACTCCTAAATTGAAAAATCTTTCCGGGAATGTCTTTGCGAATTTTGCAGTTTTGGTTGAACCCGAGAGGTCTGCATCAAGCACTACGATATCGTTCCGTTTTTTGCCGAGCTGAAGCAGTGTCTCTCCGTAAGCATCGCGTGTTGCTATCTGAACTCCAGAGTTTTGAGTTTCTGTCCCCATTATTCAAGCTCCTTTAAAGCCTTTTCAAGTTCTTTACGTGTTGGTGCAATGCCGTGATATTCTACCCTGCCTTCAAAAAAAGATACACCCTTTCCTTTTATCGTATGTGCGATTATTACTGTCGGCTGTCCTTTTATGGTTTCTGCCTTATCCAGCGCATTAATTATTTCCTCCATATTGTGCCCGTTAACCTCAATTACATGCCAGCCGAATGCCGTCCATTTGTCATGCAGGGGTGATATCCTCATTACTTCCTCTACAGGACCGTCTATCTGCAGGCCGTTGTTATCAACCACGGCGCAGAGATTGTCAAGTTTATAATGTGATGCGGTCATGGCAGCTTCCCATATCTGTCCCTCTTGAATCTCGCCGTCACCAGTAATGCAATACACCCGTGCAGGGATTTTATCAAGCCTTAATCCTAATGCTATGCCGTTAGCTACTGAAAGCCCCTGTCCCAGAGAACCGGTTGAAATTTCAACGCCAGGCAGCACCGCACAGCAGGGGTGCCCCTGAAGCGGGCTGTCAATTTTTCTGAGTGTCATGAGATTGTCAACCGGAAAGTAACCTGCCTTTGCAAGAATAGCATAGAGCAGGGGAGCGGCATGCCCTTTTGAAAGAATAAACCTGTCCCTTTCTTTCCATCGGGGATTGTCGGGATTAAAGTTCATTTTTGAAAAATAAATTCCTACTGCTATGTCTGCTGCGGATAAGGAGCCGCCTGTATGTCCTGAGCTTGCTTCAGCAAGCATTTTCAGGATGTAAATCCTTATCTCTCTTGCAATACCTTCAAGTGTCTTAATGTCTTTAATCTTTCCTGCTGTTTTTTGAGCGGCTGTCAAGTAACCTCCTTTTATAGCCTGTTCGTAAATACCTTTATCTCTTCTAATTTCTTCAAAGCCGCGCCTGAGTCTATTGCGTGAGAGGCCTTTTTTACGGCATCTGAAAAGTTTTTGGCCGCATCTCCGGCGATAAGCGCCGCCGCCGTGTTCATCAGGGCAATGTCTCTTTTAGGTCCTTTTTTTCCGTTCAATACATCAAGGGTTATCTTTGAATTTTCTTCAGCAGTGCCTCCAAGCAAATCTTCTTTTTTAGCCCGTATAAAACCCAGATCTTCAGGTGTTATGTAATAAGTATTAACCCTGCCGTCTTTTAATTCCGATATTTTTGTCCTTCCGGTGATTGTTATTTCATCAAGTCCGTCTTCACCGTGAACAATAAAGGCATGTTTTGCGCCGAGGTTGCCTAACACATTTGCAATCGGCTCTGTAAGCTCGTCACTGTAAACCCCTAAAACCTGCCGCTTAGCCTGGGCAGGATTTGTAAGCGGACCTAATATATTAAAGATCGTCCTTATCCCCATTTCGCGCCTCGGTCCTATAGCGTATTTCATTGCAGGATGGAATAACGGGGCAAACAGAAATCCGAATCCCGTTGCCTTAAGGCATTCCTCAACGTCTTCGGGCTTAAGGCTTATCTTTACACCTAATGCCTCAAGCACATCTGCGCTTCCTGAGCGGCTGGATACAGAGCGGTTGCCGTGTTTGGCTACAGGCACACCGCATGCGGCTGCAATAATTGCAGCGGTGGTGGAAATGTTAAATGTGTGAGCCATATCACCGCCTGTGCCGCAGGTATCCACTGTGTATTCCGTGGCATTTATTTTCGTTGCCTTTTCCCGCATAACCTTCGCAGCCCCTGTGATTTCAGAGACAGTCTCGCCTTTTATTCTTAGTGCCGTGAGAAAGGATGCAATCTGGGCATCTGATGCACTACCCTCCATTATATCCCTCATCGCACCGGCCATATCGTCTTCGGAGAGATTTGTTTCATTTACCAAAAGATTAATTGCCTCTTTAATCACAGTTTCTCATTACGGGAAATTTAAAAGTTGTTTTACAATTCTATCACATACATATATAAATATAAAAGTTTTAATACTGCGTTGGTGACCACACCCTGCCTTTGTCTATTATATGCTCTACCTTCCATCCCCTTTTTTGCAGTGCACGTGCAATAAATCGCCTGTGGCATTTCCACGGGAAATGCTCTGCACATATAATTACAGACAACTTTTTTATTGCAATTGCCTCTAACATGTTTATTCCTGATTCAAACCCATCTGTATGTGTGTAGGCGTCATAACCGCCTTTTCTGAAACCGCCGAGTTCTTTGCCGAGGTAGTGATATTCAAATCCCTCTTTTTGAAGCAAAGGTTCAAGGTTTTCTTTTCTGAAGTGCTCAAGTTTGCTTTTTGGGAAACTCCTGACATCAACAACTGCTTCAATACTCCAGGAACTCAGAATTTCTACGAAGTCCTCAGGGTTTCTGAGCCCTGTGCCGAGGGTGTGAATTTTTTTGGTTTGCCTGAACAAATCCGATTTTAAAACTCTATTCCTTTTCTTGCCTTGACACCCTTTGAAAAGGGATGCTTAATCATCTGCATTTCCGTTGCATAATCAGCAAGTTTTATTAGCTCCTTTGTTGCCCCCCTGCCTGTGAATACGAGTTCAAGGGCATCAGGCTTTTCTTTTATAATTTTCTTTATTTCTTTAAGGGTTACATAGCCATTGCTTAAGAGATTGTTGAACTCATCCAGAATAACCACATCGTATGATTTGCTCTTGATTTCTTTTATGGAGAGAGATATTGCTTTTTTGATGGATTTTTTGAGTTCCTGAATCTTTACTTTTGGGTCAAAAATCGGGGATGTCTGGTCTTTAAATCTTATGACTTTTATATTGGATTTCCTTGCAGTGATTATTTCCCCTGAGTCACCGCCTTTGCTTTTAAGGAATTGAAGAATTAAAACTTTTTTCCCGCGTCCTGCTGCCCTTACGGCAAGCCCCATTGCGGCAGTGGTCTTGCCTTTGCCTTCGCCTGTGTAAACGTGTATCAGTCCTTTAGACATATTACAGTGAACAGTTTTCCTCTGCGGGAGCAAGTTTGTAACTTGCTCCCAATATTTGCGGGTTCAGGTTGCAAACCTGAACCCGCTTAGTGTATGCATGATGTGTAATGGATGTATATGTATATTTTTACCTGTTACGCTTTACGCATAACGCATCACTGTTTTTAAAAGAGCGGGCGACGGGATTTGA
>JACROO010000016.1 GCA_016214355.1 Nitrospirota bacterium
TTTCAAAACCGGCCTTATTAAGTTCTTGAATCAGTTCTAACAACTTTTGAGATGATAAGTCTGACTTGCTTAATCCTTCTAAAGCATGACCTACCGTAATTTCATTTCTTTTGGGATGCATCTTAAAGATCAGCCGGACTACTTTTTCCGGTTGCTCTTTTGCCAATTCGCCAAATTCCCTCGAAGCTTGTATAGTGCCGCCCCTACTTCTGAATCTTGGATGATCCCAGCCCGTGTTATCCGATAATTCATTGAACAAATTTAAAAGCTCTTCATCCTTAGCCTTTGCCATTTGTTGAGCGGACAGTCGGCTGCCAACTGAATGCACACCGCTGAAATACACATCTTTATCACTGAGATGGGGGAATGCACGCTTTTCCTCTTCTAATAATCGCTTTGTCTTTTCACTCATATATTCAGACGGAAAAGCTCTTAATAGTCTAAGCCGATGCTCGCGGTTATACCTAATTCGGTCAAGGCGTATATTAGGAGACTCTTCATTCCAAGAGTCCTTATACATATTGAATTGAGAAATAGCGGTTTCTATCTGCTGCAGTCTTTCTTTATCAAGATTGGGAACTATAAGTTTGATAATATCAATTGTATCTGAATGACAATCCTGATAACTTCCGAGAATAAAGCGTCTTTCATCTTCTATTAGGAATTCATAAGCTTTTGTTGGATAAGAAGTTACAATTTTTTTCAAACCTCTTACCAGCAGTCGTTGAACAAAAAAAAAATCCTCAACTTTCAATTTTTCGTAAAAAGCCCAAAAAGTATCTACATCATTTTCTGCAAGGTTCTTTATAGCGCTTTCAACAGAATATACTATTGGATATTCTCTAACACTATCCAAATCGCCTTCTAAATTTGTTGCTAAACAATGATCATCACAATAGCCAATGCGAATACAATGCGGTTCATAAGCGATGAGTCCGACAACTTCTATAAACCATGGCCAAACAGATGATCTAGATAAGCTCTCACTAATCGAGGGGCAAGCTCAGGCGCATTTGCAGAAATAAGTGTTGAAAGAGAGTCGATATAATAATCAGCCACATCAGTTCGGCCTATCATCCGACAAGCCATGTTCAGGGCTTTTTCATCCCAATCTTTCATGTCATCCAATACCCTCAGACTTAAATAATCTTTCTCCGGATTATTTAGCCAGTATTTTTCAGTCATCTCCAATATTTTCTCTCTGTCGTGATTTAATGCGTTTTTCAAAATAAAAAGAACATCAATAGCCTGATCAGGTGGGAGTAACATAAACATTGGTATATGAGTGTCCATAAGACGATGAAACCATCCCCGGCTTTCTGTCATACAAGACAATATTCTTCGTCTGTATTGAGGCTGTATAAGATATGGCAGAAGCCAATTAGCTTCAAAATCTTGAGGATCAGGAATCTGTCCAAGGAATTCAATTAATAATATTTTTAAATGAAATTTCAGATCTTTATTGTTCCAGAGAACGCCAAATTCTTTTTTATAGCTTGATTGATCTACAGCGCGCAGGTAATTCAAGGCATTCCAAAGCTGCGGGCGAACAAATAAACCATTTTGTCTTTTTAAAACATAATTGGATAGAGAACCTTCTACCCTCACAAATGCACGTGCGCGTGCATATTCAAAAAGAGTCTGATGTCTGAACCCAACCCTTTGCCTGTCTGATTCAATCGTTAATATTTCCTGAGCTTCAAGATATTTGATATGCGGCAAATAATCCTGATACATGACTGAAGGCAACCATAATTCCTCCCTCTCCCCCATTGTGGTAGCTATGCTATCAAGCAAATCTGCATAGTCCTTTCCGGCTTTCAGAACTTTTTCTTCCCATAGCCTCTCCAACATAGCGTAATAAGAATGGAATATTTTAGTTGTGCTGGTCCCCTGACAGATATCAATAAATATTTTCAAATATTGCGGGGTACGGAGCAATTCCAGAAAGTCTGTAGACCAACCCGCTGTTTGTATCCCTTTCTCTTGTATGAGGGTAGACACTCTATCAATAGATGGGGATTCTAAAAGCATATTATCAGCTTCTATGTTTCTAAGGCGAGGATCGTGTTGATGTACGCCCTGAATGTAAATCAACCATATCTGCAAGCGCGTCAAGCTGATCCACAATGAGTACAATGGGTTCCAGCTTAGACAAGACCTCAATGCAATAAAGGGGGGCAGCAGGCAAATGAAGAGTCTTCATTAATTGTTCAGATGTACCGATGTCAGCAGGTAAAAGATCTGCTTTAATCGCCATTAATGCCATATTGTCAGCTATAAATTCATGAGCAAGACGCGCCAATAATGCAGATTTGCCACTGCCGGGCGGACCTAAAAGAAGTGTGATGCTCGTTGATTCAGACTCGATCTTTTCTTTGATCTGATTCAATTCATCTCTCTCCAACCATCGTCCATCTGATAAAGTGGATGGCCAGTTTAAAAGAGAATTTGATGCTTTGAATAATGCTTTTTTAATATCTTCAAATGAGACGTTGACGATAGTTGGTCTAGTTGCTTTAGGGATATTTAAAAAGGTTGAAAAATTCTCCTGAATAGTTCCGCTTAAAATTTGCAAATCTTTCTTAATGCCTGCAATCAGTCGTTTAAGTTCCTCAGGATTATCTATTCCCTGCCTGAAATCTACCCATCCATTTGGAGAAAGGAAGCATGATAGACCACTACGGCTTGCCCCGGGTAAGAGCACTGGGATCACGGGAAACTCTTTTTCCTTTGCCTGGCGAATTATCGCCATTTCCAATTCTTTGTCCTGAATATTGCCAATACCGTGTGGACCGAGAAAAACGGCCATGGATGAGGAATTCTTAAAACCTGTCTCAATGCCTTTTAGCCAAGATTGACCGGGCAGCAAATACCATCTGTCAAAAAAAGGATTTATGCTGTTTTCTTTTAGAGTGGTCGCTATAGATTCTATAAGAGATTCGTCTTTATCATTGTGGCATAAAAAAACGTCAAAATTAGTTGGTATTTCTTTATTCATTTTTTGTGGTTGAGCGTTGGTGCTAACTTTTATTCTTCCTCTCCCAACAGCAGCAACATCTCACAGCGGGGCAGGTCTTTCTTCTTGTATTCCATTTTTCCCATCAAATCAATCCCCACATAAAAGTGCCACAGAACAACAGTTTCATAGTGCAATAGTTCAAAAGCGCAAAGGGAATATCAATAAATATCTATATGTTAAACTCCCAAACCCGCCCCCTTGTCATAGTTAAAAAATATGATACGCCACGATGGAGCAAAAGTCCAATAGAGCAATAGTTTTGCCAAAGAAGGATAATAAAAATTCCCCTCACCCCTGCCTACCGGCAGGCAGGCTTGCCCTCTCCTCTACGAGCCATGGCCGCCGGGGGAGAGGGGATTACGGAGTGCTTCAGTGCAAAAGTGAAGAAAATCAGAAATGGTTTAATCTGGATTCGTGACCGTTGTCTGTGTAAGTCAGCGGCGGAAGAAGTCTTAAGAATGGTGCGACTTATTGCATAGATGCTTGCGTTTAGTAGCACTATATGCTAATAGGGTTGCGTTTGGTTCAGAGACAGTTTTAAACGGCAGACACGCTTGAGAGCGGGTATCCGAAAGGGAATAATCTTGTCGTCTCATCGGATGTTACAAAAGGTTTTACGCGTGCATATGATAACATACAGGTCAGATTTGTAAACCTTGGTGAATTGATAAAGGCAGTAAGCTAATAACAGTCCTCTCTTGCCATAGTTAAAAAATATGATACGCCATGATAGAGGAAAAGTCCATAGAACTACAGAGCAGCAGTGCAAAAGTGCCATAGAGCAGAAGTGCAAAAGAGTCGAAGTCAAGAAGTAAAGACCTATGCCACTGCTTTTTCTTTGACTATTGAGAGGTCGATAAGGTCGAGGGGGTTTTTGGTTGTCCGTTTACCAGCGTCAAGTATTTCAATGGATACAATTCTTCCATCCTGTGAGTAATCAATGATTACGCCATCAAGCTCAACTGACTCCGCAATGGCCTCATCAACGAGAAATTCAATATTCAAAAGGTCATGCGTCGGATCATATTCTATCTTCATTCCTTTTACTCCTTCCAATAACGGCTGACTTGTGATGTAAGATATGCCGTTACTATAGTATACATTATTTCCGTTTCTTCATAAATAACCCTTAAAAGATATTCTTTCCCTGAAATCAGGACTTTTTTATGTGCAACTTTTCGCCCGCCGTAACCGTCAACTATTTGGGTTGGATTTATAACCGCATCTTCTACCCATTCCTTCTTTATGTCTCTTTTCTTTAACTTTCTCTCAGCTATGGGAATGATTTCAACTTTTTTTGTCATTATTGCAGAATCATAAGCAAAGTAAACAGTTTTTTCAAGAAATTTCTTTGAATAGAGGCGCCGGGCAATAGTACAACAGCCCAGAAGTTCAAAAGGCAAAAAGGAGGAAGTTCGGAAGGTGAAAATCAGATGTTTATTTTGCCCTCTCTTTTTTAAGTATCAAAAAAGTCTCCTCTACCCAATCACCTTTATCGCCTTCTCTAATCTTCTCAAAGTTTTTTCCTTTCCAACGATTTCAAGCACTTCAAATATCCCCGGGCTTTCTGTGCCGCCTGTCATTGCAACACGCACAGGCTGGGCAAGGTTGCCAAGTTTGATATTGTGCTTTTCAATAATTTCCTTGAATATTTTTTCAAGTTCCTGCGTTGAAAAGTCAGTAACAGAGGTTAAACGGTCATTCAATTCAATTAATAAACCACGGCTCTTTTCATTCAGAAATTTCGCCTTTGCCTTTTCATCATATTCAATCTCTTCTGCGATATAATACCGCAGAGAGTTTGCAAGTTCAATTAATGTCTTTGAACGTTCTTTTAAAGTCTTTATTGCCTTTGACAACCATTCTTTGTTTAAATCCTGTCCCTCACTTATAATGTTTTCTTTGACAAGAAACGGCATAACCAATTCAGCGAGTTTCTCCGCAGGTGTATTAATTATATATTGACTATTTAGCCATAGGAGTTTCTCGGGATTAAATACAGCAGCTGCCTTCCCCACATTCTCAAATGAAAAATATTTTATTAATTCCTCTCTTGAAAAGATTTCTTGATCCCCATAAGACCATCCAAGTTTCACAAGGTAATTTACAAGGGCATCAGGAAGATAGCCCATATCTTTATATGCCATAACAGATGTTGCACCATGTCTTTTGGAGAGCCTTGTTTTATCAGAGCCGAGTATCATCGGAAGATGCGCAAACAATGGAATATCATAGCCCAGCGCTTTATATATGTGGAGCTGCTTTGGAGTGTTATTCAGGTGGTCATCTCCCCTTATCACATGCGTTATTTTCATATCAACATCATCAACTACAACTGTAAAATTATAAGTTGGAGTGCCGTCAGACCGCATAATGATAAGGTCATCAAGCTGGTTGTTTTCAAAAACTATCTTGCCTCTTATCAGGTCCTCAACAACTGTCTGTCCTTCCTGCGGCATTTTAAATCTGACCGCAGCATTCCTTTCTTGACCCCTTGAACCCTCGACCCCTTGAACCCTTTCTAAGTTCTTGCATCTGCCGTCATACCTCGGGGACTTTCCCTGTGCCATAGCCTCTTTCCGGCGTGCTTCAAGTTCTTCAGGAGAGCAATAGCAATAATATGCTTTTCCCTCTTTTATAAGTTTATCTGCATAATTTCTGTAGATATCAATCCTGTCGGTCTTCCTGAACGGTCCCTCATCCCAGTCAAGTCCGAGCCATTTCATGCTGTCTAAGATTGCCTCAATAAACTCTTCTGTTGAGCGGCTCCTGTCCGTGTCTTCAATCCTCAAGATAAACGTCCCTTTGTAATGTCTTGCAAAAAGATAGTTAAAGAGTGCAGTTCTTACGCCGCCTATATGCAAATGTCCTGTCGGGCTCGGCGCAAATCTCACGCGTACGTTATCTTGCAATATAATGCTTCCTTCCATTTAATAATAAGGTGGCTCTGTTAAACCCTGTCACATGGACGGTTTGCTATCTCCTGCCATGTTTTTTCGTCAATTTCAGAGTTACACTCGTCTATGGAATAGTTTTTACCGCATTCCATGCAGTATAGGTGAATGTTACGTCAACTGTAAATTAATTTAAGATTCCCACCGCATATTTTACATTTCATTGCTTATGATTCCTTTTATTAGTGCATAGTCAATTATAAACAATACCCCTGCAAAATCCAAATGCTTGAAATTACAAGAAGGGCATGGAATTAGGATGTTATTAAAACAGACCGCCCTGTTCAGGTTTTATCTTTGTTGGTTTTTTAATAGTGGCGGGGAGAGACCGTTCAGAAAAAATAGATATTTCTCCGTATACTCCGTCATAACCGGGCTTAATATTTATATTGCCCGTCCTTACTTTTATAATCCCCTCTGCAACCCTTCTATCGGTAATTTTGCATAGTTCAATCTCAGGCAGGTCAATAAGTATTGTAAACTCAGGATATAAACCAACAAGTTTTTCATATTCTTTTTTGACCGCAACTGTGTTAACTCTTGAATTAAATGCTTCCGCAATAATCTCTTCAAGCGGTACCAAATGTTTAGACGGAATTGCATTTTCCGGGATAAAACCGCTTTCTCTGTCAGCAAGCTCATCAACCCTGTTCATCACCCCGATTGTAAGCCCCCTCCCGCATACAGGACATCGTCCCTTATGCTGTCTTGTCTCTTTTGGTGAAAAAGAGACATTGCACAGCCTGTGTCCATCATAGTGATACTTGCCTTCCTCAGGAAAAAACTCTATTGTATAAAGGAAATGTCCTTTGTCTTTGTTTTTTAGAATATTTGCAATTGCATGGTAATCCATCTCGCAGTCAAAGACATTTGCCTCCCTCCCAAGCTTGCTTGGAGAGTGGGCGTCTGAATTTGATATCAAGGTGATTTTGTCAAGCCGTGAAAGCCTCCAGTTCATCTCAGGGTCAGAAGACAGCCCTGTTTCAATCACATGGATATATTTTGAATATTCCCCGAAACACTCTTCTATTGAGTCAAAGCCTGATTTGCTTCCAAAAAGGGAAAACCACGGAGTCCATGCATGAGCAGGGACAAAGAGACAGTCCCCTGAAACATCCAGCACTATCTTTATTAGCTCCTTTGCAGATACCCCTAAAATTGGCCGTCCGTCTGAAGACAGATTCCCATGCTTATTTAGCATGCTGTTTATCTTATCAACAACCTCAAAGCCCGGAGCCATTACGATGTTGTGTATCCTCCTTGTCTTGCCGTTGTATGAATAGATACTGCTAATCTCTGCGGTAAGCATGAAAAAAACTGAGGGTTCTAAGGGAGTTGTATAAAAACCACCTCCTGCGGGCTTAAGTTCTGCCTTTAGATTTGCAAGATGTCCCGGATGCGTAAAATCTCCGGTGCCAAGGAGATTAATCCCCTTTTTCCTTGCCCATAAAGCCATAAGCCCGACATTCATATCTCTGCTTGTTGCACGGCTAAAACTTGAGTGGACATGAAGGTCAGCGATGATTTTAGGCATATGAAATCTTTTGTTTAAATAGTTCAAACCGCAACAGTTTAAACAGTTTAAACTTAAATCTTCGTCTCATAAATCCTGTATCTTTTATACAGCCTTCCCGAAAAAATCTCTATTATCCTCTGAACGGGGTAATTATCCTCTAAAATCCACGAAAACTCAACATGTTTATACCCCTTCTTTTTTATAGCCTTAAACCCTTCTAAAATTAACAGCGCATCAACACCCTGCCTCCTATAACTTTCTTTTATTCCAAGAAGAGGGAGCCTCGCGTCCGTTATTTTCCTTGAATGCCAGAGTGCCTTTAAAATTCCAAGAGGGGAAAGCCTGCCATTTAATTTTTTAAGGACATAATTAAAATCAGGCAGGAGCATCATAAAGCCGACAGGCTCATCATTGCAAAGTGCTATTAATGTCAGTTCGGGGTCTATTATTGTCTTTAATTTTTCAGCCGTATAGTCAATTTCCTCTTCAGTCATAGGCACAAACCCCCAATTTTTTTCCCATGCCGAATTATAAATATTTTTAAAGACTTCCATCTCTTTTTTGAATGACTTAATATTTATGGGTCTGACATTTATATTATGCTTTTTGGCAATATCTGCTGCCCTGCAGACTTTTTCAGGAAGGGCATCTGGCACATCTATTAAATATGCAAAAAGGTCCTTTGCCTTTGTAAGTCCGCATTGTTCAAGAAGCCTCCGGTAATATGAAAAATTATAAGGCATCATAATTACTGGTGAACTGTTGTATCCTTCTATAAGCAAACCGCACTCTTCATTGGAAGAAAAATTCATCGGTCCGCGCATTAACAGCATCCCCTTTTCTCTGAGCCAGTGCTTAACCCTTTCAATAAGCGCACTGGCAATAGGATAACTGTCTATACATTCAAAAAACCCGAAAAAACCTGCCTGTTCGCCGTGAAAATCCATATGTGCCTTGTTATAAATTGCAGTTATCCTGCCTGCCGTACTGCCATTAATTCTTGCAATAAAAGGGACCGCCTCAGCATGCCTGAAAAAAGGATTCTGAGGGGAAAACTGTGTCTTTAAATCTTTTAAAAGCGGCGGGACCCAAAAAGGCTCTCCTGCATACAATTTAAAAGGGAGGTTCAGGAATTCTTTGAAGGATTTTTTATCAACCGCAGGCAGCACCTCAATCCCGTTACTCGTTGATTCCGGCAACTTTAAATTATCCCTAAGATTTTACCGACTTCCTCAAAAGCCTTAAGCACCTTATCAAGCTGTTCATCTGAATGTGTAGCCATATAGCTTGTCCGTATCAGTGCCTTGCCGTTGGGAACAGCCGGGCTTACTGCAACATTTGCAAAAACTCCCCTGTCGTGAAGCATCCTTGCCATTGTAAACGCCTTCATATCATCCCCCACAATGACAGGGATTATCGGTGTCTCGCTTGCCCCCGTGTCAAACCCTAATGCCTTAAAACCGCTGAGCATCTTTTTTGTATTATGCCACAGCCGTTCTATCCTCTCGGGTTCTTCCTCAATTATATCTATTGCAGCACTTACAGAAGCCACAGAGGCAGGCGGCGGGCTGGCGCTAAAGATAAATGCCCTTGCAAAATGTTTTATATAATGAATCACCTCGTTTGAGCCGGCAATAAATCCACCAATGGAAGCAAGGGACTTAGAATATGTGCCCATAATCAAATCTACTTCATCTTCTAACCCGAAGTGTTCAGAAGTCCCGCGTCCTGTCCTGCCGAGCACCCCTATACCGTGTGCATCATCCACCATCACACGAGTGCCATATTTTTTAGCAAGCCTCACAACTTCAGGCAGGGCAACAATATCACCCTCCATGCTGAATACGCCATCAACAATTATCAGTTTTGCCTTATCGTTATACTGTTGAATGAGCCTTTCAAGGTCTTCAATATCGTTGTGTTTGTATTTTTTGATTTCTCCAAATGAGAGCCTGCAGCCGTCAATTATACTGGCATGATTCATTTTGTCTATTAATACAATGTCATCTTTGCCTGCAAGGGAGGCTATTACGCCAAGGTTGGTTTGAAATCCTGTTGAAAAAACGAGTACCGCTTCCTTCCGCATAAAGCGGGCAAGTTTTTTCTCAAGCTCTACATGTATGTCAAGGGTGCCGCTTAAAAATCTTGACCCTGCACAGCCGCTTCCGTACTTTCTAACCGCCTCTATTGCAGCCTCTTTTACCCTTGGGTGGTTTGTAAGTCCAAGATAATTGTTTGAACCTATCATTATCATCTTTCTGCCGCCAACAACCACCTCCGGGTCCTGGGCGCTTTCTATCATTCTGAAGTAAGGATAAATCCCGGCATCCATTATTTCCTTTGCTGCAGTAAACCTGCGGCATTTTTCAAAGATATCTGCTTCCTTATGATTCTTTAAAGCCATTTGTGTATCCTGTACCAGTCTGCTGTCCATTTTATCCCTTCTTTAATCCCTACCTTCGGTATAAAACCGAGTTTATTTTTTGCCTTTGAAATATCGCACACCCAATTTGAGTGCATAAGCTCTTTAACCTTATCCCTGTTTATCATGGTAGTTTTATTCGTAATCTTACTCAAGCAATCACCAAGAAATCCAACGGCAGGCAGGGCACTCTTCGGCATTCTTATCTTTATTAATCTAACCTGCAAGGCAGACGCTATTTCATTTATTATTTCCTTATTAGTATATATCATACCATCCGAAATAAAAAAAATCTCTCCAATGGCTTCCTTCCTTTCTGCAGCAAGTATAATAGCATTTATCAAATCTTCTATGTAAACCAGAGATATACGGCTCTCACCCCAGTAAGGCAAAACCCCGGCATTTATAAACTTGAAGAATAACATCATCTCCCTGTCTCTTGGTCCATATACCACAGCAGGTCTGAGAATAGAAACCGGCAGCCTGTCTTTATATTTAAGCACAGCGTCCTCTCCCATTAGCTTGCTGTTCCCATAGTCTGATACAGGATGGGGTTTAGCGTCCTCATGCAGCAAAGCGCTGTCATGATTTGGACCAAAAGCAGAAAGGCTGCTCAAATAAATAATTCTTTTAACGCAGGGGGCGTTCTGCTCAATCGCATCCATGATGTTTTCTGTGGCTTTTGTATTTGCAGTATAAAATAACTCACTGCAATTAGCCTTTATTGCACCTGATAAATGGAAGATATATTCAAAATCTCTTATATTATTTAAACAATCCCTATCTGAACAATCTCCCTGAATAAGTTTGACATTGAGGCCTTCAAGCCACCGGAGGTTGGAAGTTTTTCTGACGAGGCAGGAAACCGCGTAACCGCTCTTTAAGAGTTTCTCTGCGAGATGGCTGCCTATAAAGCCAGATGCTCCTGTGATAAGGGCATTCATTCAAAATCTACGTGCGGAGACAAAATGCCTCGGTTTAAGCCTGAGGCGTTGAAATTTCAGGGTTATAATAGAATAAACAGACATTTATCTTAAAGTCAACCCCGTTAGAAATCCCCCATAGGATTCTACCGGAATTCCTATTATGGCTCATATCCTCGTTGCAAACGAAGATTTCTAACGGGGGCAAGCACCGCTACATTACTAAACTTAAAAAAACCTCTTGTCAACTATATTAATCATAGATATAATGTCAACATCCGTTATAAGTTAAGAGTTATAAGTTAAGAGTTGTAAGATACGGGTTTTCAACTTTTAATTTTCAACTTTTAACTTTAGCTGGAGGTTTGTGTATGATAAAAAAAGTAGAGATAGAAAATCTTTATCGTTGCTGTGACTCGTCTGACTTCCCCTTTAATACAACGGATGAAATACCCTCTTTAAAAGATACCATCCTGCAGGAAAGGGCTTTAAGGGCATTAAACTTCGGGCTTGGGATGGATAGTCACGGGTTTAATATTTATATCCTCGGTGAAAGCGGTACGGGTAAAATGACAACGATTAAAACCATCCTTGCAGATAAGGCAAAAGATGAGCCTGTCCCCGATGATTGGTGCTATGTATATAATTTTAAAAATCCTGATGTCCCCGGCACCCTGAATCTCCCGCCCGGCAAGGGACTGACTTTACACAAGGACCTGGATGAATTAATAAATATCTTGAAACAGGAAATACCGAAGGTCTTTGAATCAAAGGAATATGAAAGACTTAGGACAAAAAACTTTGAGGAGTTCCAGCAGAGGCAGAAAATACTCTTTACAGAACTTGAGCAGGAGGTGAAAGAAAAGGACTTCTCGCTAAGAAAAACTGTAAGCGGGCTTGCCTTGGTTCCTATTAAAAAGACTGGTGAGTCTTTAAGCGAGGAGGAATATGAGAACCTTGAGCCGAAGGTAAGGAGGAAAATAGAAGAAATTGGGAGGCAATTGCAGGAAAAACTGGATGATGTCATAAGACGGGTGAGGGAAGAAGAAAAAAGTGTCAAAGAGACGGTAGCCCAGCTTGAAAGACAGGCGGCACTTGCATCTGTTGGTCATCTTATAGATGAACTTAAAAATAAATATAAACAATATCCTACAGTCATGGGTTATCTTGAAGATGTAAATGAAGACATACTTGAACACCTTGATGATTTCAAGCCGCAGGAAGAACAGCCGGCAATGCTGCCGTTCATAAAACCTGCAAAGGCAGAGCCGTCATTCATAAGATACACTGTTAATGTTATCATAAATAACCGAGATACAAAGGGCGCCCCTGTGGTAATTGAGAGCAACCCGACCTATTACAACCTCTTTGGAAGGATTGAGCACAAACTTCAATACGGCATGGCAATTACTGACTTCAGCATGATAAAGGCAGGCTCGGTTCAAAAGGCAAATGGCGGCTACCTTGTCATAGATGCCATGGACCTTCTTAAAAACATCTTCGCCTACGATGCCCTGAAGAGAACCATCAAGGATAGAGAAATAAGGATAGAAGACGTATGGGAACAGTACCGCCTAATCTCAACTGTGACCCTAAGACCCGGGCCCATACCCTTTAATGTAAAGGTTGTGCTGGTCGGCAACCCATGGCTCTATTACCTGCTCTACAACATTGATGAGGAGTATAGGGAACTTTTCAAGGTAAAGGCTGATTTTGAAAACCGCATGGATAGGAATAAGGAAAATATGCTCAAATACGCAGGCTTTGTGCGCACAAAATGTGCAGAAAAGGGATTACTGCCGTTTGACCGCAGCGGCATTGCAAAGATAGTGGAATACGGCTCAAGGCTTGCAGAACACCAGAAAAAACTCTCGGTAAAATTCGGCGAGATTGCAGACATATTAAAAGAAGCAGATTACTGGGCAAGAAAGGATAAAAGTGATACCGTAAAAGCCAGCCATGTAGAACTGGCACTTGATGAAAAAATCTATCGTCACAACAAGGTGGAAAAAAAGATACAGGAGGCGATTGAGGAAGGAACAATCCTTGTGGCTACAACAGGCTCGGTGGTCGGGCAGATTAACGGCCTTTCTGTTATTGACCTTGGAGACTACAGATTCGGCCTGCCTTCAAGGATTACAGCCAAGACCTATACAGGGAAGGCAGGTATTGTAAATATTGAAAGGGAGATAAAATTAAGCGGGAAGATACATGAAAAGGCTGTAATGATACTTACCGCATATTTAGGGGGAAAGTACGCTAAAAAACAATCGCTTACCCTTTCCGCATCACTCACATTTGAACAGCTTTATGGCGAGGTGGAGGGAGACAGCGCAACGTGTGCCGAGGTATATGCGCTGTTAAGCAGCATATCGGACGTGCCGCTGAAACAGTCAATTGCCATAACCTGTTCCATGAACCAGCATGGAGAAGTCCAGCCTATAGGCGGAGCCAATGAAAAAATTGAAGGATTTTTTGATGTCTGCAAAAATGCAGGGCTGGACGGAAACCACGGTGTAATAATCCCCGGAAGAAATATCCGGAACCTGATGCTCAAAAAGGAAGTAATTGATACCACCAGTGAGGGGAAATTCCACATATACTCCATTGACAGTATAGAAGACGGCATAGAAATCCTCACAGGAATGCCTGCAGGAGAAATGCAGCCTGATGGGAATTATCCCGAGGGGACACTAAACTTCCTTGTTGCTAAAAAACTCCAAGAATTCTCCGAGGCATTAAAGGAAAAAAAGGACGAGGAAAAGGAAAAAAATAATAAAAAAAATAAGTAATGAAGCGGTTTCTTTTCTTTGCGAATCTCCGATGGCTGCTTGAAGCTATCACAAATTTCCTCTTGGTGCTGTTTGTAGGAGTCCTCCCAAGAAGGCTCTCGCTTATGACGGGCGAGTTCATTGGGTTATGTCTTTTTTTTATTTCCAGCAACAGAAGGAGGATAGCCCTCAAAAATATAGAAATAGCGCAAAAAGGAAGACTCATACTCTCAACTACTCCAATAAAGACTGTGCGGGAGCATTTTATCTCGCTCGGCAGGTCGCTCTCTGAACTCGCAATGCTTTCTTGGGGAAGGGACGCAATTTTAAAGGATATAGAATTTGAGGGCTTTGAGCACTATAAAAAAGCAAAGGCAAAAGGCAAAGGTGTTATCCTCATTACAGGGCACTGCGGAAACTGGGAACTGTTAGCCATTGCCTTTTCATGGAAAGGATTTACTTCATCCATCGTCGCAAGGCATCTGAATAATCCATATCTTGATAAATTTGTTGAGACACTGAGGACAAGATTCGGCAACAGGATGATTTATAAATCAGGCGCTCTTAAAGAAATCGTCAGATTGCTGCGAGAAGGCGGGGATGTCGGCATCCTTATTGACCAGAGCGTGACGGAAAACGAGGCTGTTATAACAGAGTTTTTTGATGAAAAGGTATACAGCATGAAAATGCCTGCACTTCTTGCAATAAAAACAGGCGCTGCAGTTGTCCCTGCGTTTATAAATTATATTGGTAACGGCAGGCACCGCATCAGAGTCTGCGAAGAACTAAAACTCAGGGTAACCGGCATCTTAGAAGATGATGCAGTCTTTAACACCGGTGTTTTTATGAACTGTGTTGAAAAATACATAAGGGAAAATCAGTCAGAATGGCTGTGGATTCACAGGCGGTGGAAGCTTAGTCATGGAAGAAGGTATTAAAAAAATTCTTGTCCGCGGGGTAAACTGGATTGGCGACGCCGTCCTTACAACCCCTGCAATAAATGCTTTAAGAAAGGCATATCCCGGCTCATCCATAAGCATACTTGTAAAGCCATGGGTATCGGGAATTTTTGAAGGAAGCCCGGACATAGACGAAATAATCATTTATGAGGAAAAATTTAACGGCATTAAGGGAAAATTAGAACTTGCCAGGCTATTACGCACAAAAAAATTTGACATGGCAATACTTCTTCAAAATGCCTTTGATGCCGCACTTATTGCATGGCTTTCGGGAATTCCGGAAAGGATAGGGTACGACAGGGACTACAGGAGCCTTTTTCTTACAAAAGCAGTGCCTGTGAAAACAGTTCAGAGTTCAAAGTTCAAAGTTCAAAGTTCGGAGAATAAAAACATCCCAAAACAGCATCAGGTTTATTACTATCTAACCCTATTAAAAGAGGCTTTAAATATTGAATCAGACGATATAGAGCCTGCAATCTATCTCAGAAAAGATGAAATCCATGAGGCAAGGAATATTCTTAACTCCTCGGTCTCGCTCCGCGAAGCGGAGCGGGCCGAACTCCGAACTCCCCAGCCTCGCTCCGCGAAGCGGGGCGGGCCGAACTCCGAACTCATAATCGGCATCAATCCCGGGGCAGCTTACGGCTCTGCAAAGAGATGGCAGCCTCGGAAATTTGCTGAAGTGATTTACCGGATAATCAATGAACTTAATGGAAGCGTGGTGCTGTTCGGCAGCAGCCCGGAGATTGAGATTGCCAATGAAATCAGTTCGCAGTTGACAGATAACAGTTCACGATTCACGGTTCACGGTTTACGGTTGTTAAACCTGGCGGGCAGAACTACCCTCAGGCAGCTTGCATCATTAATCTCGGAATGCAACGCACTTATCACAAATGACTCAGGGCCTATGCATATTGCATCATCTGTGTCCGTCCCGATTGTTGCACTATTCGGTTCAACAAACCCGGAAGCAACAGGTCCTCTCGGGAAAAGACATGAAATTATTTATAAAAGACTGTCATGCAGCCCCTGCATGAAAAGGGAATGTCCTGAGGAACACCTCAGGTGCATGGAAGAAATCACTGTTGATGACGTCTTTAATGCGCTGAAGGCTGTCCTGCCTGAGAAAAAAGCAGTATTTTTAGACAGGGACGGGACAATCATTGAAGATGCGGTGTATCTGAATACATTCGAAAAATTAAAGATACTTCCTTATGTACCTGAGGGGATTCAGAGATTAAAATCAGCAGGATTTAAGCTTATCGGCATAACAAACCAGTCAGGAATTGCAAGGGGGATTGTAGATGAAGGGTTCGTGAAAGAATCAAATGCCTACCTTCAAAAAACACTTGGCATAGATGCATTCTATTACTGCCCCCATCACCCTGACGATAACTGCCTGTGCAGAAAACCCGAGACGCTGCTTTTGAGGAAAGCAAGGGCGGAACACGGGATAAACCTGAGGACGTCTTATGTAATAGGAGATAAAATATCCGATGTGTGGTTAGCTAAAAATTCAGGCGCAAAGGGAATACTTTTTACAACAGGACAGGATAAAGAGCCGCCAGATGCTGATTTTACTTCAGGGGATTTCATGGCGATAGTTGAGTGGATTTTGGGAAATGAAACTCTGCTTAGTTCTTGAGCTTTTTGTTATAATGGTTCAATATGATAAGTAACAGCCGTCTGCTTAAGAAATTTGAGGATGATTTTATTAAGGACAAGGGTAGACTTCCATTTGAGCTGGCTCTGAAATTATTTACATCTCTGTGGCATGAAGGCGTGAAGCTCGGTTCGCTGCCGCCGAAAGACCCCCTTGAAGGAATAGAAGTAGATATAAGAATTGCCAAAGCGCTTAATTTATGTTTGAAGAGTTACTCTCCAAAATAGGGGCAGCCCTCGACAAAGCCGGCATCCCCTATATGATTATAGGCGGACAGGCTGAAGGACTCTGAGCATTTAAGGAAAACCGCGGGGCTAATCAATCTCCACAGCCCAGAAAAATATTAATTTAGAAATCCTTTCAGATGTAGCAGTCCCATTACCGCCAGTATATGAACAGAAACAAATCATTGAAGAAATTGAACGCCGTCTATCTGTGGCAGAGGAAATAGAGGAAACAATTAACATTAATCTCAATCGTGCTGAACGCCTCCGTCAGGCGATTTTAAAAAAGGCGTTTTCGGGGAGGCTTGTTTAAGATTTCAAAAAATATCTATGACGATAAAATACAATTCTGACATACATCATCGTCAGTCAATCCGATTGAAAGGGTTTGATTATTCACAGGCAGGCGCATATTTTGTGACGGTCTGTGCGTGGAATAGGGAATGTTTGTTCGGCGAGGTTGTGGATGGTGGAATGCGGTTGAATGAATCGGGAATTATTATACAGGATATTTGGAATACGACCCCGAACCATTTTGAAAATATCGAATTAGATGAATTCATGATTATGCCGAACCATTGTCACGGAATAATTGTTATTAATCGTAGGGGCGAGGTTTCCTCGCCCGATTCAGAGAAATCAGAAAATAAAAAGGGCGGGGGCACCCCGCCCCTACGGAAAAATACATTGGGACAAATCGTTGCATATTTCAAATATCAATCGTCAAAACGCATCAATCAAATCCGTAACACGCCGGGGAATCCTGTCTGGCAGAGGAATTATTATGAACATATTATCAGGGATGATAATGAATTAACCCGTATTTGTGAATACATAATCAATAATCCACTTCAATGGGCAGAAGATGAAAATAATCCTGTGAATATAAAGACAAGCAACATGAATAAATCTAAGCGTTGCGATACTTCGCAGAAAGTTTAAAAATATGAGTCCATCGGCAATAAAATAATCTTTACAGCAGACAACATAGTTCATAAAATATGAACAATTAGTTTATGATTTGTGAACTAAGTATTCACGCGACGGATGATGAGGATGCTGCAAATGCCCTTGAGGCTGCGAAGCAATTTTGGGAAAGAATGAAACTACTTATAACCACGCAGAAGAAAATAAGAAAATAAGGGAATAATTAATGAGTCCTGCACAAATCGTCCAAAAACTCTAGAATTACTGCAATGTCCTTCGGGACGATGGAATGAGCTACGGGGATTATGTTGTCATCGCCCGCGAGATTGTAGATGACCTTGAATCAGCCCTGGAGCAGTTCAGGCTTATTGCCGAAGATTTAGGGGAAGGATAAGCCGAATATAAAGGGCAAAATAGCGTTACTTTTCCCAGTGATTCTCCAGAACCTTTCTGAAATGAAAGCCGTAAATCGCAAGGGTTACCGACAAGGGGAAAAGCGCAGGCCGTTTGAACATAGTCCAAAAAAGAAGCCTCCAGTAGTGAAATCTCTCTTTTCCCATCACGCCTAATATCAGGGTGGATTTAAAGAAAGCACCGAAATGTTCGGTGCGGAGTTGGAATAATGCCCTTTTCTGAAAAGGTCTGTATTCCCTTAAAAACAGCCTAACACGTTTATAATAATTTGAAGGCGAATAGATTTTTTTAAGGATTTTTTTATAGCCGTTAAGGAGTGTTTCGTGATGCATTTTGGGGATGAAGTTGATTGAACAGTCCGTGTTGTTGCCTGTAGCGTCTTTTAACAGCCGGTTTTCCTGCTGAAGCCGCTGATGGAGCTTTGTCCCGCGAAGGGCATTCAGCAGTCCGACCATCGCAGTAGCAATACCGCTTTCCTGAATAAACCGTATCTGCGTATGAAATATTGACGGCGGGTCATTGTCAAAGCCTACAATGAATCCTGCCTGAACTTCCATGCCAAACCTCTGAATTTTTTTAACACATGCCACAAGGTCGCGCATTTTGTTCTGGGACTTGTTGCATTCTGTCAGGCTTTCCTCATTTGGCGTCTCAATCCCAATAAATACTTTGTCAAAACCTGCATGTGACATGAGCCGCATAAGCTCTTCATCATCAGAGAGATTTATGGATGCCTGTGTTATAAATGTGAATGGATATTTCTTCTTTTCCATCCATTCAATGACTGCGGGCAGTATTTCAGTCTTCAGTTTCTTTTTATTGGCAATAAAATTGTCATCAACGAAAAATACACCGCTTCTCCAGCCTCCACGATATAGACTCTCCAACTCCGCTATTATCTGATATTTGTCTTTTGTCCTCGGTGTGTGTCCGTAAAGCAAGGTAATATCGCAGAACTCGCAGTTAAAGGGGCATCCGCGTGAATACTGGATGCTCATTGTGGCATAATGTTTACTGTTTATTAATCCCCATAAAGGAATCGGCGTATTTTTTACATCAGCCCACTCGCGTGAGGTGTAGATGCGTTTTGCACATCCCTGTTTTAAATCCTCAAGAAAAGGCGGGAAGGTAATCTCTGCCTCATTAAGAATCAGGTGGTCAACTTCATCAAATTCATCATATCTGCTTGTAAAAAGAGGACCGCCTGCAGCGATTTTCGCGCCTGCTCTTTTACATTTTGCAATGATTTCCTTAACAGACTCCTTTTGGATAGACATGGCGCTGATAAAAACAAGGTCAGCCCATTTAAGGTCTTTATCGCTTAACCCCCTTATATTTACATCTACAAGCCTTTTCTCCCAATCTTCTGGAAGCATTGCAGCTACAGTCAAAAGCCCCAGAGGCGGCAGGCTTGCCTTTTTGGAGATGAATTTCAGGGCATGTTTAAAGCTCCAGAATGTGTCCGGGCATTTAGGGTAGACAAGAAGTATCTTCATATTATTAAGCCGGTATTATTAAAGGGCTTTGCCTTTCGGATGGGATAAAAACATTGTAAAGACTAACATGAGGCTTGTAATTCTGTCAAGTTAGAAAAAAATAAATAATTTAGAGGTTTCATCAGCCGGTAAATAGTGTATAATTATATTTGAAATACTGTTGTAAGTATTGTTTAAGAAAAGTTAGAATGCAGCTAAAAAACGCTTTTTAAACGGGGTTGGTTACGGATGAAAAAACATCTCCCAAAATTACTTTTATGTCTTTTACATCTTGCCTTTTTCAGCAATCCTGCCTATGCCAAAACCATTATCCTTGAAGGCAGGCTTCAGAGCAGGATTGCGGTAACACAGCAGATGGGCTTCAGCGTCAGCAAGCCTGTGAATAAGTTGAGTTTCAAGTTTGCCCTTCCTGCTACTTTTTCAAACAGTGTTGTCAATCAAAGTCTTCAGGCGCTTGATATTAAATTCAGCCCTGAGCCTGTAAAGGTAGATGATGAAACTGATTCCTTTGGAAACCGTTTTAAGGTAGTTACATGGAACAACATCAATAGAGATGTGCAGGTTGATATAAAATTTGAATCCGGTATAAAATCTGAACTCACTGCAATGGAAAGTAAGGCAGTTTTCCCCTTGAAATCAATCTCTCAAAGCGAGATGATTTATCTTAAACCTACAAAGATGGTGGGCAGTGACAGCCCTGAGATAGCGGCAATTTCGCAGGAATTAACCCGCAACGCATCCACAGAATATGGGGCGGTTACTGCACTGCTGAATTTTGTTTCAGACAATGTTAAATACACATATAATCCGCCGCAGTACGATGCCCTTTACACCCTGAAGACAAAATCAGGCAACTGCCAGAATTTTGCCCACCTGAGCATGGCACTTTTAAGGGCTGTTGGGATACCTGCAGAGGGCATGCATGGATGGAAATTTATTTCCCTGACCTCGGCTGGCTTTCATACGACCCCCAGCAGTCAAAACAGTTTACTTCTTCAAGGCGCATAAAGCAGACTCACGGGCTTGATTCAAACGACATAAACGACTCATGGAGGGCATCGCCCTATCTGCCCGAGCATAATGAGATGCTTGATGCAAAATTTTTGGATGACGAAATATCTCTAAAACCAAAATACTCTGAAAGTGCGCCAAAATCTTATCTCTTCAGCAATAATTTCATTGCAAAGGCTGAAATCCCGCAGGTAACAAAACCGCCTGTTGAAGAAAAATCTGTACCGCCTCTTGAGGTAAAAAAATTGCCCGAACCTGTAGAGATTGTGCCAAAACCTCCATTGGAAAAAGTAATAGAATTCGGCAACATAGAATTCCCTAATCTTGTGGATAGTTATCAGGTTGTCGGGGATAAAGGCATCAGGATTTTAGATAAAGAGACCGCTGAGTATGTTACATCAAAGTATGTTTACGCACAGGCATTTGGAATTGACGAAACACTCAGGATTGAGAAAGTTTCCTTAGCAATGAGGAAGTTCGGCGGCGACGGAACTATTTATATTGACGTTGTGTCCAACGAGGGCGGCAGACCTGTACTTAAAGGCACGCGTTCCCTGCCTTTGTTTCTTGAGAAAATTAAAAAAGGACGGGGTTATTACTGGGTGGATTTTGTTTTTCCTGATAAAGTAGTTTTAGAGAAAGGGAGATACTGGGTAGTACTAAGACATTCCGGAGAGGTGATAATGAACTGGTTTTACATACCCGGAAATCCTTACGGCGACAGCGATGACACGCGCTCAACATTAAAAGGTTACAAATGGGAAGACATACAGAATTATGACTTTGTGTTTAAGGTAAAGGCAAGCAGGCTGTAATAAACAATTAAAAATTATCAGTTAGCAGTTAGCAATTATCAATTTACAATGAACAACCCTGAATAAGCTAAAATGCTAAATGTTAATTTTGCAATTTACAATGAAAGTTACCCCCGTGCCTTTGCCAGTATCTCAAGCACCCTTAAATCAAGGAACCTCTTAGAAGTGACTGAACGTATAACCATTACAGTATCGGCTCCGTTTCCAGTCCCTGCCGCGGCAAGTACTTCTTCTCCCTCCGGGATAAGCCCGGCATCGGCAGCCATCATAACTATCTCGCAGCATACCTTAGGTCCCTCGCCGAACCTCCTCAGGGTCTGTGCTATGAGAAGTGTGGGATAAACGCCGCTGAATTTTGCGGATAATGCAGTCTCAATGTTATGCGTTAACATTGTACCGGTATAGACTTTTGCACCTGATGACCTGATTTTCTCTTTTACGTCCTCTGGCATTTCAGAATGATTCGGCTCCTTAAAGCCGTGTGAGTGCGTTACAACCACGAGGTTTACACCGCTGTCTTTTAATGCATCGGCAAAAATCTGACCCGTACTGCCCGTAGTTGTGGCAACGACCACATGCTTGTAACCGAAATCTTTTACAGCGTTTTTTACAATATCAAGACATTGTGAGGTGTTTTCCTGTCCGGGTTTTTCAAAATAAGTTACAGTCCGTTGCATCATGCCTCCCTTTTGGTAAGTCGGATAAAGTTGTCTGCCTTATTTATTTTAAATATTTTTAAAATTCTATTAAGCATATATTTATATCTTCAAGACATAATATCTGAGCCAGACATATATTGTTGAAATAATTACGGTCATTACCATCATCGGCATTCCGTAGAGCATGAATTTGCCAAAGGATATTCTTTTACCCAGCTTTTCCGACATGCCGACTATGATAACATTTGCCGATGCGCCGATGGCAGTGCCGTTGCCGCCGAGACATGCGCCCAATGCGAGTGACCACCATATTGGCATAAGGTCGGGATGATGCAGGAGTTCTATCCCCGATACATTGGGCCAGAGCTGTTTTGCCATATCAATTATAAGCGGGTTCATTGTCGCAACATAGGGAATATTGTCAATGAACGCCGAAGCAAATGCCGAAAACCACATCACGATCATGCTTGTGCCTAAAAGATTTCCCTGTGTAATCTCAAGCACCTTGATTGACATCCATTTTATTAGACCTACTTTTACAACGCCGCCGACAATGATAAAAAGACCTATAAAGAAAAAAATTGTAGGCCATTCCACTTCCACCAGCACATGGTGGGGTTCGTGGGTCTT
>JACROO010000017.1:0-11543 GCA_016214355.1 Nitrospirota bacterium
GCCTTTATCTATCACCCACTGTAATCCCTTAAGTAAATCAGAGATTGATAATCCATGGTATTTTGTGCGCCCGAGTAGACAATTAATTCTGCTAATATTCAAACCATGTTCTCTACCAAGACTTATCAATTTAATAACTAAGTCTTTATCATACTCTCTGTAATCGTAATCTTCAAAGATATCTGCAGCCTCACTCAAATAATAAGGATGCTCATTATCTCTAATCATTGATCTTGCTAATTCTGGAGACTGTTCATAAACTCGTAGAATATTTTCTATTACTCTTTCGAAGCTATATCCTTGTTGAGATGGAGCTTGATGAGGAGACATGGCATTTTGTGAGAAGCACTCCGCGGGTTACAGGATTTGTAGGTGGTGCACAGCCAGCCCCTCTTCAACAGGAAGAAGTGGATGTTATTATACAGCAAATAGAAAAGGGACCTGCACCACAGGTAAAAACTCAGTTTAACAGGGGAGACAGTGTAAGAATAATAGATGGACCATTTAGTAATTTTAATGGTGTTATAGATGAGGTTGATGCCAACCACAGTAAAATAAGGGCAATGGTTACAATATTTGGCAGACAGACACCTGTTGAATTGAATTTTATGCAGGCAGAAAAAACATAGAAAGGCAGTTTAACTGTTAACAGTTAACAGGCGATGGGTGATACAATTATCCCTGCGGTACTTACTGTATATTCTGACAGGTCGTTCACATTTATTTTAAAGACCCCACCTGCTTCAGAGCTGCTTAAAAAGGCGGCGGGCATCATTAAAGGTTCTGGTACGCCAAATAAGGAAAAAGTAGGCAAAGTAACAATGACTCAGATAAAAGAGATTGCCAAGACAAAAATGCCTGACCTGAATGCATTTGACTTAGATAAGGCTGCTAAGACTATTATGGGGACAGCTAAGAGTATGGGAATAGAGGTGGTAGGAGGAAGTGATGGGTAAAAAACATGCAACCGCAAGTGAAAAGGTTGATAGGACAAAGCATTACGTACTTGAAGATGCCATTGAGTTGGTGAAGCAGTCTGCTCACCCAAAGTTTGACGAAACTGTTGATTTGTCAATAAATCTTGGCATAGACCCGAAAAAATCAGACCAGATGGTAAGGGGTACTGTGGTTCTCCCGCACGGTCTTGGGAAAAAAGTGAGGGTACTTGCCTTTGCAAAGGGGGAGAAGGTGAAAGAGGCTATGGAAGCCGGTGCTGACTATGTAGGGGCAGAGGACCTTATAGAGAAAATCAGCGGCGGATGGCTGGATTTTGATAAGGTCGTCGCTACTCCTGATATTATGGGTGTTGTAAGCAAACTTGGCAAGATTCTTGGGCCGCGCGGACTTATGCCTAACCCAAAGACCGGAACTGTAACCTTTGATATTGGAAAGGCAGTTAAAGACATAACAGCAGGCAAGGTGGATTACAAGGCTGAGAAGGCAGGTATTATCCATGTATCAATCGGGAAGGTATCTTTTGACAGTAAGAAACTTTTTGAGAACGCAAAGACAATTTTAGACTCTATCATAAAGGCAAAACCTGCAACGAGCAAGGGTACGTATCTCAAGAAACTGTCTGTATCGTCTACAATGGGACCGGGGGTCCATGTAGATCTTGCCAATGTAGCGTTGGTTATAAAGGGCTGATATAGGTATCAGCAAAAGGATTAAGGGTAAGTTATGTCCTCAGGAAAGGCTTCCCTAATCCCGGATATTACTCTACCGGAGAGAGAAAGGAGGATGACAAGCTGAATACAGAAATAAATAGCAAAACATCTCAGAACAATACAAGGGGAATGAAAGCCAATGTAATTTCCGAGCTGCAGGACAAGTTTGCAAAAGCAAAGGGTGTCATATTTACAGATTACAAGGGACTTACTGTAGAGGAAATTTTTAAACTCAGGCGGGCATTAAGGGCCGGCTCATTTGAATATAAAGTTGTAAAGAATACACTGGCTAAAAGGGCGTCTGAAGGTACGCCTGTTTGTGCAGCTAAGGATACCTTTACAGGGCCCATAGGTATTGCTATTGGTTATGAGGACCCCGTGTTACTTGCAAAGAAGGTCCTTGAATTTGTTAAAACTAATGAGAAACTGAAGATTAAGGGAGGAGTTATTGAAGGGAAAATTTGCAGGGCAGAGGATATAAAGGCTGTTTCAGAACTTCCTTCAAAAAACACGCTTCTCGCTATGTTTATTGGAGCAATGCAAAGTCCTTTGAATAAACTTGCATGTGCACTTAATGCAACTCTGACAAATTTTGCTTATGCCATGGAGGCATTGAAGAATAAAAAAAGTAGTCAGTGAATAGTGAATAGTCGTGGATTTTTACTGTTCACTAAATACTGTTCACCAACGACTAAATAATAAGGAGGATAATATGTTAGTCACAAAAGATCAGGTTTTTGAATTCATCGACACGATGACCATTTTAGAGATGTCCCAGTTTATAAAGGATTTTGAACAGAGGTATGGCGTTACAGCCGCAGCCCCTGTTGCGGTGGCTGCGGCTGCGGCCCCGTCTGCAGCAGCAGCTCCTGCTGAAGAGAAGACAAGTTTTGATGTAATACTGGCAGCTGCAGGTGAAAAGAAAATTCAGGTTATAAAGGTGGTTAGAGAGCTTACATCTCTTGGCCTCAAAGAGGCAAAAGACCTTGTAGACGGCGCTCCAAAGCCTGTGAAAACAGGGGTATCAAAAGAAGATGCTGAAACAATTAAGGCAAAGCTTGAAGAGCAGGGAGCGAAGGTAGAAATAAAGTAAAAATAAATAGGGGTCAAGGATTCAAGGGGCTGAGTGGCCAAAAATTCAAGTAAAAATTATCAATTAACAATTATCATTTATCATTGAAAATTGATAAATGTTAATTTTGCATTTTGCAATGAAAGAAACGAATCCTTGAACCCTTTACCTGTTGATTTTGACTAAAAAAGGAGTGCTATGACAAAGAAATTAAGGGGAAGAAGAGATTTCGGCAAAATTCCGCAAATACTGGCAATTCCTGATCTTATAGATATCCAGAAACGTTCTTTTGACAGGTTTTTACAAAAGGACGTTGCATCTTCAAAAACTGCCCCGCTAAAGATAAAGGTTAAGCTCAATCTGTGGGGAGGAACGGAAACCGAGAAAAAGACCCCGAAAGAATCCAGAGAACAGGAAGTTTATTTAGGTGAACTTCCTCTTATGACAGACACAGGCACATTTGTAATAAATGGGACAGAGAGGGTTATTGTAAGTCAGCTCCATCGTTCTCCCGGGGTGTTTTTCAGCCACGATAAAGTGGGCGGTAAGGTTTTCCATTCAGCCAGAATAATTCCCATGCGGGGTTCATGGTTTGATTTTGAGTTTGATGCAAAAGATTTTCTTTATGTGAGAATTGACCGCAGGAAAAAACTGCCGGCTACAATAATTTTTAAAGCCCTTAATTATACTGACGAACAGATACTGGAGATGTTTTACCCGATAGAGGAGGTAAAGATAAAAGGCGGCATTGCAAGCCGGCAGTTAAGCGATGTCCTCGTTGGGATAAAGGCGCTCCAGAATATTTTTGCACCCCGAACCAAGGAGTTGATTGTCAAAGAAGGCGGTAGAATAACAAAGGCTATATTTAAAAAAATGGAATCCTCCGGTATCAAGGAAATACCTATGTTAAAAGAGGAAGTAACTGGCAGGGTTACACTTGTGGATATTATAGACCCCGGCACCGGGGAGGTCATCTTGGAAAGCAATGAAGAGATTACAAATGAAATCGCAGAGAAAATATTAAGCTTAAAATCAGCAAGCCTGCGTCTTCTTTTTATTGATGGGATTCACTATCTGTCTTCTATAAGGGATACCCTGCTTATGGACAAGGTAGGCAGTGCTGACGAGGCATTGATGGAACTTTATAAAAAACTCAGGCCTGGCGAGCCTCCTGCCATTGCTGATGCAAAAGAACTTTTCAAAGGATTATTTTTCAACCCTAAAAGATATGACCTTTCTCCTGTTGGAAGGCTTAAACTTAATACACGTCTCGGTCTTGACGTCCCGATTGAGACAAGAGTCTTAACCGATAAAGATATTATAGAAATTATGCGCTATCTCCTGAACCTTAAGGCGGGCAAGGGAGAGGTTGACGATATTGACCACCTCGGCAACAGAAGGGTAAGGGCAGTCGGAGAACTCCTTGAAAATCAGTTCAGGATAGGGCTGGTGCGAATGGAACGTGCCGTTAAAGAAAAAATGGCACTTACGGAACTTGACACAGCAATGCCTCATGACCTTATAAATGCAAAACCTGTTATTGCCGTTATTAAGGAATTTTTCGGTTCAAGCCAGCTGAGCCAGTTTATGGACCAGACAAATCCTCTGTCAGAAATAACCCATAAAAGAAGGCTTAGCGCACTCGGACCTGGAGGTCTGACGAGAGAAAGGGCAGGGTTTGAGGTAAGGGACGTACACCCAACACATTATGGCCGCATTTGCCCTGTAGAGACGCCTGAAGGGCCTAACATCGGTTTAATAACATCTCTTGCTACATATGCGAGGGTTAATGACTATGGTTTTATAGAATCGCCGTATAGAAGGGTAAAAGAAGGCAGAGTAACAGATGAAATAGAATATCTTTCTGCAATCAGCGAAAAATTTGCAATTGCTCAGGCAACTTCACCTATGGATGCGAAGGGTAATCTTATTGGGGATACAGTGTCAGCAAGGATTGGTGGTGATTTTAAAATTGTAGCGCCTGAGGAGGTCCAATATATGGATGTTTCTCCAAAGCAGATTGTGAGTATCTCTGCAGCGCTTATTCCGTTCCTTGAAAACGATGATGCCAACAGGGCGCTAATGGGCTCTAATATGCAAAGGCAGGCGGTTCCCTTGTTACGCACAGAGGCACCAATAGTTGGAACAGGCATGGAGGCGATTACAGCGAGGGATTCCGGTGTAATTGTTATTGCAAGGAGACCGGGGGTTGTTGAGTCCGTTGATTCTTCACGGATTGTTGTAAAGACTGAGGATGGAGTTGTGGATATATATAATCTTGCCAAATTTTACAGGTCTAATCAGTCTACCTGCCTTAACCAGAAGCCACTCGTAAAAGCAGGTGAATTTGTGAAAAAGGGGCAGGTAATTGCTGACGGCCCTGCTACAGATATGGGGGAGCTTGCCCTCGGGAAAAATATCCTTGTTGCCTTCATGCCGTGGGAGGGGTATAACTTTGAGGATGCGATGATTATAAGCGAACGGCTTGTAAAAGAAGATATTTTTACATCAATACACATAGAGGATTTTGGGATAGAGGCAAGGGAGACTAAACTCGGGCCCGAGGAAATAACCAGGGATATCCCGAATATTGGAGAGGAGGCGCTCCGTAATCTTGACGAGAGCGGAATCATAAGGATTGGTGCTGAGGTAAAACCGGGCGACATACTCGTAGGTAAAGTTACACCTAAAGGGGAAACCCAGTTAACCCCGGAGGAAAAACTGCTCAGGGCAATTTTTGGGGACAAGGCAGAGGAAGTGAGGGAGAACTGCCTTTATGTCCCTCCTGGGATTGAGGGTACAGTTATAGACGTAAAGATTTTTTCGCGAAAGGGTGTTGAGAAAGACGATAAGACAAAGGAAATAGAAGAAGAGGATATAAACCGCATACAGCGCGACCTTGAAGATGAGATAAAGATAAGAAAAGAAAGTAAATGCAAAAAGATGAGGGAGATTCTTCTCGGGCAGAAGTTAGCGGAGGATTTGAGACTTTCCAAGAAGAAGGAAGTATTTTGTGAGAAGGGGAAAAAACTAACGGAACAACACCTTAAGAGCATACCTGACTCGCTTCTTAGCAGGATAAAGATAACAGATGCCGAAGAAAGCAAAAGACTCATGCTTTTAGAAGGACAAACAGAGTCCCTCATACGTTCATTAGAGGAACGGTATAGCGAAAAAATAGAAAGAATTAAAAAAGGAGATGAACTGCCTCCGGGTGTTTTTAAAGTCGTAAAGGTTTATATTGCTATGAAGAGGAAAATCCAGGTAGGGGATAAGATGGCAGGCAGGCACGGTAACAAGGGTGTTATTTCAATAATTGTTTCTGAAGAAGACATGCCGCATATGCCTGACGGAACCCCTGTTGATATTATACTCAACCCTCTCGGCGTTCCATCAAGAATGAACGTAGGACAGATTCTTGAAACCCATCTCGGATGGGCGGCAAAGACATTAGGTATCTTTGTCTCAACACCTGTATTTGAAGGGGCAAAGGAGTCAGAGATAAAGGACCTGCTTAAAGAGGCAAAGCTGCCGGTAAGCGGGCAGGTTATTCTTTATGACGGCAAGGGCGGCGAACCATTCCGTAAGCCTGTTACTGTTGGATATGTTTACATGATGAAGCTGCATCATCTTGTGGAAGATAAAATACACGCGCGTTCTATCGGACCCTACTCGCTTGTTACCCAGCAGCCGCTTGGCGGCAAGGCGCAGTTCGGCGGACAGAGATTAGGTGAGATGGAAGTATGGGCGCTTGAGGCATACGGCGCGGCGTACACACTTCAGGAATTCCTCACTGTTAAAAGTGATGATGTTGTGGGAAGGGCAAGGATGTACGAGGCAATAGTCAAAGGGGATGTTAATCTTGAGCCAGGCGTGCCGGTGTCTTTTCATGTATTAATTAAGGAACTGCAAAGTCTTGGACTGGACGTTGAACTGCTGGAAGAGCTGCAATCAGGGAAGGTTGAGTCCGCTGTGAATAAGCGTAAAACACCTGCCTTAAATAAGAAAAGGGGGATAATTTAGTGGAAGATATTTATTCAATATTTGAAAAACCAAAAAATCCTACAGAGTTTCTGGCTATAAAGATAAGACTCGCCTCTCCTGAAAAAATAAGGGCGTGGTCTTACGGAGAGGTAAAAAAGCCGGAAACTATAAACTACAGGACATTCAAGCCTGAAAGGGACGGGCTTTTCTGTGCCAAGATTTTCGGCCCTGTTAAAGACTGGGAGTGTGTATGCGGGAAGTACAAAAGGATGAAGCACAGAGGCGTAGTCTGCGACAAGTGCGGAGTTGAGGTCATACAGTCAAAGTCACGGCGTGAAAGGCTCGGACACATAGAGCTTGCAACACCTGTTGCGCATATATGGTTCTTGAAAGGCATCCCTTCCAGGATCGGAACGCTCCTTGATATGACAATGCGGCAGCTTGAGAAAGTGCTTTACTTTGAGAGCTATATAGTCATTGACCCCGGGGATACAAAACTTAAGAAAAAGGACCTTTTGGGTGAGGAGGAATACTACAAAAAACGCCAGGAATTTGGCGATAAGTTTAAGGCAGGCATTGGCGCAGAGGCTGTAAGAGAACTCCTCAGGGATGTTGACCTTGATGCCCTTGCAAAAGACCTGAGGTCTAAAATCAAAGATGCTTCATCAAACGGAGTAAAAAGAAAACTCACGAAGAGGCTGAGGATAGTTGAGGCATTTAGAAAATCAGGCAATAAACCTGAGTGGATGATTATGGATGTTATTCCAGTTCTTCCGCCTGACCTTCGTCCGCTTGTGCCTCTTGAGGGCGGGAGATTTGCTACATCTGACCTTAATGACCTTTACAGGAGAGTAATAAACAGAAATAACAGATTAAGAAGACTGATGGAGTTGAAGTCCCCGAGTGTCATTATACGCAATGAAAAGAGGATGCTGCAGGAAGCTGTTGATGCCCTTTTTGATAACGGCAGGAGGGGACGCGTACTGAAGGCTGCGACAAAGAGGCCGCTGAAATCCCTGAGTGATATGATAAGAGGCAAACAGGGCCGTTTCAGACAGAACCTGCTGGGCAAGAGAGTTGATTACTCAGGGCGTTCTGTTATTGTGGTTGGGCCGGAACTCAAGCTTCATCAATGCGGACTTCCAAAGATGATGGCACTGGAACTCTTTAAACCGTTTGTATTTAACAAGCTTGAAGAAAAAGGTTTTGCAACAACAATAAAATCAGCAAAAAAAATGGTTGAGAAGGCAGTGCCGGAGGTATGGGATGCCCTTGATGAAGTAATAAGGGAACACCCTGTTTTACTGAACAGGGCACCAACGCTTCATCGTCTTGGAATTCAGGCGTTTGACCCTGTCCTTGTTGAAGGAAAGGCAATAAAACTTCATCCGCTGGTGTGCACTGCGTTCAACGCGGATTTCGACGGCGACCAGATGGCTGTGCACGTTCCGCTTTCAGTAGAGGCTCAGATAGAGACAAGGGTGCTGATGATGTCTGTAGGGAACATTCTTTCTCCTGCTAATGGCAAGCCTATTACAATCCCTACTCAGGACATGGTTTTAGGCATTTATTACCTCACGAAAGATAAAAGAGGGGCAAAGGGAGAAGGAAAGGTTTTTTCATGTCCTGAAGAGGTAAGGGTTGCCTACGATGCCGGAGAGATTGAAGAACATGCAAGGATAAAGGTGAGATTAGACGGTACCTTTGTCAATACCACTGTTGGTCGTATTCTTTTCAGTGAGGACCTGCCGAAGGAAGTTCCATTCTCCATGGTTAATAAAGAGATGAACAAAAAAGAAATCAGTAAGCTTGTGGAGTTCTGCTATAAAAAAGCAGGGAAAAGGGCGACGGTTATATTTCTGAACGGCATTGAGAAACTCGGATTCAAATATGCAACGCTTTCGGGAATGTCAATTTGCATAGACGATATGCATATACCTTCACAGAAGCCAATATTGATAAAGGTTGCCGAGCAGGAGGTAATGGATGTCCAGAAACAGTATGCAGAAGGTCTTATAACCAACGGGGAACGTTACAATAAGGTGATAGACATATGGGCGCAGGTCACGGAAAAAATCGCAGATGAAATGATGAGGGAATTGGGCTCAGAAGGCGAGAAAAAGCATGGCAGGATTCCAGAAGAAGAACTTAAGGAACTCCGTTCCTTTAACAGTATTTTTATGATGGCTGATTCGGGGGCGCGGGGTTCTACTGCACAGATAAGGCAGCTTGCCGGGATGAGGGGATTAATGGCAAAACCGTCAGGGGAAATAATAGAGACCCCTATCACGGCTAATTTCCGTGAAGGACTTACGCCGCTTCAGTACTTCATTTCAACACACGGGGCAAGAAAGGGATTGGCAGATACAGCGTTAAAGACAGCCAATTCAGGGTACCTTACCCGAAGGCTTGTTGATGTTACTCAGGATGTGATTATAAGAGAGGACGATTGTTTTACCCATGATGGAATCTATGTGACAAGCCTTGTTGAAGGCGGCGAAATTATTGAGCCTCTTGAGGAGAGGATATTCGGCAGGACTGTTGTGGAAGATATTAAAGACCCTATCACAAAAGAGGTTGTTGTCCCCAGGAATTACGAGATAGATGACGAGGCAGTGCAGAAAATTCTTGATGCCGGAATAGACAGGGTAAAGATTCGCTCAGTCCTCACCTGCGAGTCCCGGTATGGTGTATGCAGAAAATGTTACGGCAGAGACCTCGGCAGAGGTGAGGTGGTAGAGATAGGCGAGGCAGTCGGGATTATTGCTGCCCAGTCAATAGGTGAACCCGGCACACAGCTTACAATGAGAACCTTCCATATCGGAGGTACTGCGACAAAGCTGGTTGAACAGACTGTGCTTGAGGCGAAACACAGCGGTACTGTGAAATTTATCAACCTTTTAACAGTGAGGGACCGTGAAGGTTCGCTTGTGGTAATGAACAGGAACGGCAGTATTGCAATAGCCGAGGCCAATGGCAGGGAAAAAGAAAAGTATTCTGTTGTCTACGGCGCCAAACTTAAAGTTACCGATAAACAGCGGGTGAAAATAGGACAAAAACTTGTTGAATGGGATCCGTATTCAACGCCTATTATTACAGAGATAGGAGGAAAGATTGCGCTCGGCGACATAATTGAAGGAGTTTCGGTAAAAGAAGAGGTGGATGAGGTTACAGGCCTTGCGCATAAGGTTATTATTGAGTATCCGGGAAATATGAGGCCAAGGGTTTCAATAAAGGATGAGCATGGCAAAGTTACATTGAAAACCCCAGGTACTAATAACCTTGCCAGATATTTACTGCCGTCAGGCGCACATGTGCTTGTTGAGAAAGGTGCTATGGTGCACCCCGGTGATGTTATTGCCAAGATTCCGAGAGAGACAATGAAGACAAAGGATATTACAGGGGGGCTTCCGAGGGTTGCAGAACTATTTGAGGCAAGGAAGCCAAAAGAGCAGGCTATTGTGAGCGAAATAGACGGCGTTGTGGAATTCAGAGGATTCCGTAAAGGCATGAGAGTTGTTGTTGTCAAAGGAGGAGCCGATACGAGGGAATACCTTATCCCTAAAGGCAAACATGTGAGTGTTCATGAAGGTGACTGGGTTAAGGCAGGAGAACCTCTGATGGACGGCTCGGTTAATCCCCATAGTATTTTGGAAATACTGGGTCCGAAGGAGCTCCAGCGCTATCTCGTTGACGAGGTGCAGAAGGTTTACAGACTTCAGGGGGTTTCAATAAATGATAAGCATATAGAGGTTATTGTCAGGCAGATGATGAAAAAAGTAAAGGTTGAAGAGCCATGCGATACCGATTTCCTTGTCGGTGAGCAGGCGGATAAAAGCGTTTTTGAAGAGGAGAATAAGCGGGTAATAAAACAAAAAGGCAAACCTGCCCAGGCAAAGACAATGCTTTTAGGTATCACCAAGGCGTCTCTTACAACAGAAAGCTTTATCTCTGCTGCTTCATTCCAGGAGACCACGAGGGTTCTTACAGAAGCCGCTATTAATGGGATGGTAGATGAACTTAGGGGGCTTAAGGAAAATGTAATCATGGGAAGACTTATCCCGGCAGGCAGCGGTGCCAGTGAATATAAAGACACCTTTATAGAGGCAAAAGAATCAAAGGGATGAAATTCATTGCCGATGCAATGCTCGGCAGGCTTGCGAGGTGGCTGAGACTGCTTGGTTATGATGCCCTTTACTACCCTCAAATAGAACATGGACTGCTTTTAAGAATTGCAAGGGAAGATAACAGAATCCTTCTTACCAGAGATACACATCTTGTCAAAGTAAGAGGCGTGCAGAGGCATCTTTTACTCAGTGAAAATAATCCATTTGAACAGCTTAAAAAAGTAATTGCAGCCTTTAATCTAAAAGACTTCTCTCTTATGAGCAGGTGCGCTGAATGCAATGCTTCTCTTACTGTTGTTCCTAAAGAAAATGTAAAAAACTTTGTCCCTGAATATGTATACCAGACCTCTGATATTTTCAAACAGTGTGAAGGCTGCGGTAAACTCTACTGGAAGGGGACACATCCAGAAAAGTTTAAAAAGAAGTTGTCGGAAGTCCTATTGTCACCCTGAATTTATTTCTCTATGAGTCGTAGACAGGGTCTCTAAATAAAGAGATTCTGAACCAAGTTCAGAATGACATTTTAAGATTGCGTTATTAATAAAAACAATAGATTATCTACTTCATCTATCAGCTTCTTAAACAACCCTCCGTGGCTTTTTGAACCTGAGAAAAGCTCGGCCCTTAATTTTTGAATATCGGCGTCGCCGCACTTTTTATAGGTAATGCGGCTTTTTTGGAGGGCGAGCCGTT
>JACROO010000017.1:11557-26124 GCA_016214355.1 Nitrospirota bacterium
CGTTCCGACAGTAGAAGTCTTCTAGATTTTTCTGTAAAGGGGATGAGTAATTTTCTAATTCGTGATGCGTAATCTGTAATCAGTGATGAGAAATCATTTTTTGACTTATTATGCATAACGCATGACGCATTATGGTCTTTTAGTATTTCTGCAATTTCCTTTATCATCACATATAATGTACAGTATTCAAGTCCCCTTACACCCCGTCTCCAGTGAAGCAGTATCGGATTTCTCCAAAACCAGAGGAAGTTCCGCTTTCCGAGGGAGATTAAATCAGAAACAGCATCCTCAAGCTGTTCAAGGTCAGAGTATAGAGTTCGGAGTTTAGAGTTAATTTTGAAATCTGGATTTTGGATTTTGGATTTTTTTGACTCCGCATTTTTCATTCCGCATTCCGAATTTGGAACGAGATATTCCCATAAATTTTTCAGAACCATTGCCCCACTGGCATCATTTGGCGTATCAAAATGAATGAGCGATAAAATCACTTCCCCTTTGCCATAAATGCCTTCTATCACTGCTGGTTCATTCAACAGCCTTTTAGGGTCAAGATTAATCTTGTAAATCTTCTCAAGTTTAAGCCAGTTCCCATTTTTTTCTATATCTCCAACGTTTAAATCAGAACTAAATGAATCAGGCAGGGCATCACCGTAAGTAGCGAGTGCCTTTACGCTGTTATCCTCTATTATGAATTGCGATGACCACCATGCGTGGAAGACGAGTGCGGAATGCGGGGTGGGGAGTTTAGAGTTAATTTTGGATTTTGGATTTTGGATTTTGGAATTTTCTAATAAGCCTTCCCATATTAGATGCTCATTTAAATTTAAATATATTCTTCCATTAAAACTTGGGACTCTGTCTTTTGTAGGTTTGCGACTGACTTTTAAAAGACCGATGCCGTCCTGCGTGGCAAGTCCTGCCCCGCCGCAAAGACCCAGATAATTACCACCGTTCCTTACAAAATTCCTTATTGCCTGAATACCTTTTTCTCCAAGCGACTTGCTTTTTTTTGATGCCCATCCGCCGGGAACAAACAGCATTTCGTAATTTTTGAGACAGCCTTTTTTAATGTCAGATGACCGTATAAGTTCAAAAGGCAGTTTTAGATTTTTCAACTCCTTATACGCCATTAATCCCCATAAAAAGGACTCATCCCAGAGAAAAGCAGCATTACATTTTGAACTTTTAACTTTTAACTTTGAACTTTTTCCCATACCCCCTCGGCGTTATCATCCATTTTCCCCATGTAAATGTCTGGGAGTTGCCTATAATCACAGTTGTCTGCATATCAACCTCATAATCCAGCATATCTTTAAGATTTGTGATAATAATTTCTTCGTTGCTTCTCGTTACTCCCCTGACTATTCCGACCGGGGTTCCGGGGATTCTGTGCCTTAAGACAATTTCTCTTGTTTTTTTAATCTGTTCTACCCTCCCTTTGCTTTTTGGGTTATAGAGGACTATCACAAAATCTGCTTTTGCCGCTGCCTCAAGTCTTTTTTCTATTAAATCCCATGGGGTAAGTCTGTCAGAAAGACTTATACATGCAAAGTCATGCATGAGCGGTGCGCCGAGTTTTGCAGCACAGGCATTTACTGCAGGAATGCCGGGGATAACCTCTACAATAGGGTTAGAGGATTCAAGGGTTCGAGGGTTCGAGAGTCGACGTTCTGTTTTTCTGAGTGCTTGACCCCTTGATTCCTTGACCCCTTCACCCCTCAAAATTTCAAACACCAGCCCTGCCATGGCGTATATTCCCGGGTCTCCTCCGCTTATCACTGCAACGGTTTTGCCGGTTGATGCAAACTCTACTGCTTTTTTACATCTGTCAACTTCCTGTGTCATCCCTGTGGAAATCACCTCTTTGTTTTTTATAATGTCCTGTATTAAAGCAAGATAGGTACTGTAGCCGACAATCACATCGGATTCCCTGATTGCCTTTTGAGCCTCTGGTGTGATGTGTTCAATACTGCCGGGACCAGTGCCGACGATGTAGAGCTTTGCTCTAAGTGACGAGTGACGAGTGATGAGTGACGAGTTTTTTGACTTGCAACTGTCTTTAAGTGCGACTGCTATTGTCACATTCCCAATCTTCTGTTTCGGGATGAGCAGATTTTTATTCCCTGATGCAAGCAGTGCTGCCGGCTCAGAGACTGCGTTAACGCCGAGTGATTTTTGTGCAGCCAAGGATACAGATACATTCTGAACGGAGTTCAATTCTTTTGTGCTGAATGAGGTGATTTCAATTCCATGCTTTTTTGCAAAACTTACTAATCCCGGCTCTTTTTTCTTTTTATCCAGAGTTGTAATTGCCTTTATAGAGTTTAACGATAAATTATTCTCCAGCAGGATAGAAGTTACAGTACCTTCTATCTCTTTTTCTGATGTTCCGCTGTTGCAGCCAATGCCGATGATGAGGTTTTGGGGACGTAGATAGATTTGGGATTTGGGATTTGGGGTTTGGGATTTAAATATTTTATTTGTAACCAGTACATCAGCACATATCGGATTATTTACCTCTAAAAATTCTTCAGGCAATTTTATTCCTGACTTCCGATTTTCGACTTCCGACTTCTGTACATAAACCTTTAATACGCCATTGTTCAGAAGTTTCGTTGAGATACGGGGAAGCATATCCCAGTTATCAATCACAAGATTGTTTTCCTTTGCCCATAAATCTAAAGATGTAACATTATTTATATCAGATGCAGTGGTTATTACAGCTTTTCCATCAAGGCAGCCTGCTATTTCTTTTGCAAGTTTATTTGCTCCGCCAAGATGCCCGCTTAAAAGGCTTATTGCGTGTCTGCCTTTTTCATCAACAACAATAACTGCCGGGTCGGTTCTCTTGTTTTTGATTGTAGGTGCAATACTTCTTACGACGATGCCGGCAGCCATAATAAAAATGAGGTTCCCGAATTTGTTCCATGCCTGCTGAACATTTCCTGATTTAAAATTTAAAACCCGGGCGTCCGGATAAAGTCCTTTTAGCTTTT
Source organism: Nitrospirota bacterium (assembly GCA_016214355.1). Lineage (GTDB taxonomy): Bacteria > Nitrospirota > Thermodesulfovibrionia > UBA6902 > DSMQ01 > JACROO01. Next base: position 14,554 of record JACROO010000017.1, read on the forward strand.
TTGCGAGGGCAAGTCCCTTGTTTGTTATGAAGAATATTGCTGTGCCTTTAATTCTGAGTTCTGGGTTCTGCCCGCCCCGCTTCGCGGAGCGAGGCCGGGGAGTTCTGGGTTTTGACTTATTTCCTGTGTCCATGCTTAAAGTCCTTATGATAAAGCCTTGACTCTTTTTTCAAAGATTCCTTAGATGCCTTGAGTGCCTCGCCCACATAGATTAATGCTGTTTTTTTGATGTCCTCTTTTTTAACTAAATCTGCGATATTTTTTAACGTACCTCTGATGATTTTTTCAGCATGCCAGGATATTTTTTCCATTATCACCACAGGGGTATCCTCAGGGTAACCTTTAAGCAGTTCGTCTCTGACTTTCTCAATCATGCCTGCACTTAAAAAAATAACCATTACTGCCCTGTGCTTTGCCAATTCGCTTAACTTTTCATTCTCAGGCACGGGTGTTTTACCTTCAATGCGCGTAAATATAACTGTTTGACTTATTTCAGGGATTGTAAGCTCCTGTCCCAGCGCCGCTGCGCCGGCTGTTGCAGAAGACACACCGGGGACAACCTCATATTCTATGCCTAATTTGCGGAGTCTTTCTATCTGTTCTGATATTGCACTGTAAAAGGCAGTGTCTCCTGTATGAAGCCTGACAACCGTTTTATTTTTCTTAACAGAATTCCTGATAACCTTCACTATCTTATCCAGTGTCATTTCAGATGAATCATGTATCTCTGCCTTTATGCCTTTAATAAGGGCAGGATTTACAAGGCTTCCTGTAAAAATGACAACATCGGCATTATCAAGGAGTCTTTTGCCCTTGATTGTTATTAGTTCCACGTCTCCGGGTCCTGCACCTATAAAATATACCTTTGACATTGAGCCGTTATTCCTTTTCTGGCACAGAGTTTAATCTCTGGTGAATATATTCCAGTAAAATCTGTATTGCATTGCTAATTTCCTCTGACTTGGGCAGCTTTGCAGCAATCCTGTTTATGTAGTCTCTCTCTAATAATATCCTGAGTGAGCCGTTAAAATTGAAATCATAAATCCATGAGAGTTTCATCAGTTTAAAGTCACAAAGAGTTTTTAAAGTTGTGAAAGATGGTATCTGTCCTTTATGAAAACAGGATAGGACATCTTTTGAATACTCCAGTGTATCCGGCAGTCCAAGTCCGGCCGCTGATGCCCTCTTGTCCTGAGAGGTCTCGTAATATTCTATGAATACACGCAGTATGTCAAGCTTGTCTGCATCACGTATTAACTGCAAAAAGAATATTATTGTTACATCATTTATACACGGCAATTTAAAGGAATTATGAAATTTAATTGACTGTATAATCAGATTTTGCTCTTTCTCTGGAAGCCGCAGAAGGATTTTTTCTTGAATGAGTGTCTTTGTCCCGAGGAGTCCATGATTGACTGAGACGTTGTCTTTAAATGTTTTGTATTTTGCATACTGGGGGAATCTGCCGATGTCGTGGAAAAGTGCTATTGTCTCAGCAATTAGTTTTGAGTTCAGAATTTCCTCAAGTTCTAAACTCCCTGCAAATATCTGCTTTATATTTTTACACACATTGTAAGTATGGTCTACTTTCAGCGATATATTTCTCTGGTCAGCTTCATTTGACGAATAGAAGGATTTACAGTAATCAGAAAACCATCCCTTGAAAAAATCTAAATCTGCCTGATTCATTTTTTCACTATTACCATAGAAAAGTAATTAAGGTCTTGTTCTTTTACATCTCTGATATTGTTAAATATCTTTTCATCTTCCATCCCTGTCTTTAAGACATAGACGGCATTGTTCAAAAGATTCATCTCATTGAGAGTTTTGAGAATATTATCAAAAACCTTGTGTACTTTCATAAGTACTACTGTGTCAAAGTCCACAAGCACAGAAGAAAGACTTGCGGTTGAAGGTTGAATACCATGTTCTGTCCTGAAAAAATAAGCCGCAGGAATTATGGCAATTTTCTCGTCAGCAAGGCTTAAGGACATTTTTGCTTTTGAGGCAGCAGCATTAATGGAGGATACGCCGGGAATTATCTCTATGTGCAGCTCCGGGCTTAATTCAAGGAGGCTGTCGTAAAGATAGAAAAAAGTGCTGTAAATTGATGGGTCTCCGAGTGTAATGAAAGCCACGTCAATTCCTTTGTTCAATTTACTTAAAATACTCTCTATTGCTTGTTGCCATCGGGTATCAATCTCGCATAAATTAGTTGACTGTTGACTGTCTTTCGTTTTTTTCATCGGGAAATAGGCTTCTATAAGCTCCTTATTATCCAGATTCATCGCCCTCTGCAATATAGATAAAGCAAGGCTGCTGCCCTCCTCCCTGCCTTTTGGGATACAAAGGCACGGTACTTTTTTAAGAATCCTTACTGCCTTCAGGGTCAATAATTCAGGGTCCCCGGGACCAACTCCCACGACGTATAATGTCCCTGCACCCATTTTTATCTTTCCCCAGTAATTATGAATACGGGATTTAACGCATTCATATGTTTTTTTTCACCAATAATTTTTGTCCTTGATATTGAAACTTCAGAAGTTTCAACTTTAAACCCTTTCTTTTCAAGGCATGTTAAAGCTAAATTTAATGTTTCTATGGTAACAGCATTTATGATGATAATCTTAACTGGCGTTTTAGCAATGAAATCTATGACTTCCTTAAGTCTTCCGCCGCTTCCGCCGATAAATACCCTGTCCGGGGCTGGAAGATTTCTTAAAGCCAGGGGTGCCTCGCCATTTATTATTTTAATATTGATAATTTTAAATTTCTTTAAATTTTTTCTGATATTCTCTGTTTGTTTTTTATCCCTCTCTACGGCAAAGATTTTAAGTCCGGGGCATAGTTTTGCCGACTCTATTGATACAGAGCCTGAGCCGGCACCGATATCCCAGAAAACTCCTTTTTGGGGCAGCCTCAGTTTGTGTATAGTTGACGCCCTGACCTCATCCTTTGTGATAAGTCCTCTTGAGTGGGAAAATTCGCTTTCTTTAAGACCGAATTTTAAATCAGAGGCAAGGACTTTACCCCTTTCCTCACCCTCCTCCCTCAAGGGTGAGGGAAGGGTGGGGGGGATATTCCTTAGTATGACAATATTAGGGTCTCTGAATGACATCTCTGCGATTTTTTCAGGTGTGCCTCTTGTAATCTTCTCATCCGGATAACCGAGCTTTTCGCAAACATACATTTTGAGTTTAGAGGTAAGGACTTTTGCGATAACAGATGGGTTATTTACTTTGTCTGTAAGTATTGCAATCTTATTATGTTTTTCCAAAAGCAATGGGATGTCTCTAATTTCATACTCAAGCTTTCGTCTTTTCTTAGGGTTGGGCCCGCCGTGAAGGCTTATGAAAAAGGCATCGCTCCACGGAGTTTTAATTTTTGAAAATGCCGCCTGAACGCTTGAGAGGTCGGGAAGTATTTCTGCTTTATTCTTTCCGAATTCATTGACAATTCTTTTGCCAATGCCAAAGAACATTGGGTCGCCGGAGGCAAGGAGAACGATAGTTCGGAGTTTAGCCCGCCCCGCTTCGCGGAGCGGGGCCGGGGAGTGCGGAGTTTGGAGTTTGGATTTAATAAAATTTATTGTCTTATCAACATTGGTAATCACTTTAACTTTCTCTTTCACCTTCTCAAACTCCTCGTATCCTTTGAAGATTTCAAAGAGTCTGCTTGAAGCAAGGATAATCTCCGAGTTTAAAGTAATCTGCCTTGCCCTTTTATCAAAGGGTTTGTAACCGATTCCGATGACGTAGAGTTTAGTGGACACTTGCGATTATATCTCCTTCATATGATACCAGATGTGTGGTTACAGTGACACCTCCTGTGGTTCCTTCGGCGTATTTTTTTGCTGCGTTGCAAACCTTTCTAAAGAGTGATGCGTGATGCGTGATGCGTGATGCGGTAATATAATCAAAGATTTCCCTTGCAGTATTAAATTTTTTACCTGTGACCTGTGACCCGTGACCCAGATTTTTTAAAAAAGCCACTGTTTTTTTCATATCAATCGCTCCGTGCTTTACATGTGTTTGTGGTGTTGCCATTGCGATTTTGAGCATCTTTGCCCACTGTGCGCAGAGATGGATTTTTTTGAATCCATGTTTTTTAGCCGCAAGGAGTGAGAATTCAAGATAATCACCCATCATTACATAACATTCCTCTGGAAAATTGAATTTTTTCATGTGCGATTTTTCGGATGTCCTTCCAGCGGATAGTATTATCTCATTATGCCCCATTGCTTTTGCGACGTCCATTGATGAGCTGATAGCCGCAGTCCATGCCTCTGAGGATACCGGTCTGACAATGCCGGTTGTACCAAGTATTGAGATGCCCCCGATTATGCCGAGCCTTGAATTTAGGGTCTTCTTCGCTAATTCTTCCCCGTTCGGAACAGAGATGGTTATCTCTAAATTCGAAATTCGAAATTCGAAATTCGAAATTGCCTCTAAAACTGCCTCTCTTATCATCTTTTTAGGCACAGGGTTTATTGCTGCCTCTTCTACAGATACAGGAAGCCCCGGCTTTGTTACAGTTCCAACCCCTTTACCACCCTTGATAATTAATAAGTTGGAAGTGGGAAGTGAGAAGTAAGAAGCAGGGGATAAAGTATTTATTGTCTGTCTACTTCCTACTTCTAACTTCTGACTTATTACTTTTACTGTTGCCACAATCTCTGCACCATTCGTTACATCAGGATCATCTCCCGCATCCTTAATAACAGAAGCACTGGCAATAAGATTTGAACCTTCAACTTTGAACTTTGAACTTTGAACTTTAAACTTTACTCTACTGCCATCAGGAAAGGGAATTTCAACATTTCTAATCTTTTCTGAACTCCGAACTCCCCATTCCTCAGGAGATATTTAACTTTGTTTTCTGCAATTAATTTAAAGGCATATTTTATTATTTCTTTATAAGATTCGCAGAATTTTGCTTTTTGATACATATTACCGCGCGCATACATTTCTGCAGGACATGGCGAGCCGCATATATGCCTGAAGTCACAAGTATTGCATTCTTGTATTTTCTCTACGGTTCTTGAACGTATTTCCCTGAACGGTCTTGACTTCATTGCTTCTGCAATTGATGTTTTAAAGATGTTGCCTCCTGAAAATTTTTTGAAACCGATGAATTCCCCGCATGGAATCATATCACCGTTGGCAGTAATTGTCAGGAATGTCCGTCCGCCGCCGCACGGGGAGATATCGCACATCATCCGCCTGGCAGAAGGCGATATTATCGCTAAAATGACATTGGCAAAATTGCCTACGACTATCTGCCTGCTCGATTTTACTGAGAGGTACATTGCTGTTTCAACGGCGTTTATTAAAGCATTGGCAAATTCTTTTTCATCGGGTTTCAGATTTAGTGCAGGTTTCCGGGTTACTCTGACGGGGTTGAGAAGGACACAGGGGACTTTCTTTTTGTGGAGAAATCTCACGAGTTCAGAAAGCCTGTTAACATTATATTTAGTAATAGTAGAAATTACATTTAACCCTTTATAGCCATCAAGCCAGTCTAATGCCTGCACAGCCTTTTCAAAGTTGCCGGAGCCTTTTATCATAGTCCTTGAAATATTGTTTCCGTTAGCATCCGGAGCATCAAGGGATATGCCAATGCCTATCCTGCGTTTTTTAATAAATTCCACATCCTTTTTTTTAAGCAGGGTGGCGTTTGTCTGGATGCCGAAAAGAAATTTATTGCTAAACTTATCTATTGCCTCAAACAGGATATCTTTTACGAGTAGCGGTTCGGCAGCATGAAAGACAATCACAGGTTTTTTTCGGGCATTTTTAAAATGAGAGGCAATTTTTTTTAATACAGTATTAAGCCCTTTCTCTGTCATCTGGTCGCCGGATTTCCTTATCTTTGACGGGATATAGCAATACGGGCAGTTGGCATTGCATCTGTCAGTCGGGTCTATGTATATGGAATTTAAATCAGCGTTAAATCTGAAATCGTGAAGCTCGGTATCAAGATGCCCTCTTTCCTCCTTATACAGGTTTATCATGCCGTCCGGCAGATGAAAGGCTCCGTTGTCTTTCGGGATGACTCCCCAGAAGACGTTGTCAGGGTCAAGTGCGAGTTTCCAATCCTGGTCAATGTCTGAAAACGAAAGTCCACGGTTGTTGTGATTCATCTCTTTTTAAATCTCCTTTTTGATTATTTATTTTCACCCTCCCCTTCATCCCCTCCCATCCCCGGCCTCGCTCCGCGAAGCGGGGCGGGCAAGGGATGGGAGACTTGCGACTGAAGGGCAACCCTTGTAGTTGCCTTCTATGCGGGCAGGTACGATACCTGCCCCTACAATCTGGATTCCCGTTTTCACGGGAATGACGGACGCTGGCAGTAAGGGCGGGGTAAACCCGCCCTTACAACGATTTACAGCGGCATTTTCTTTTTTGTGACATCGCCGTACATCACAAAGTGAGTTAACCCGTTGGCGGTCTTTTTACATTTCAGGTGATAAGATACAGCATTTGTCTTTATCCTTTTTTTAACCTGCCCCTTTGTTTTTTTCAAAACTTTTCACCTCCCTTCTTTTGTTAGTTCAAAAGTTTTTATTATCTCCCGCCGTGCCTCTCCTATGGTGAGCGGGATGCGGTCAAATTGCAGATTGTCTTCATGTTTTAGTTTATAAATAAGCTCTGCTATTTGTGGAAGACGTAGTTTTACACTCGTCATATCCTCAGGAGCATTGAAAACCTCCTCAGGTGTGCCGCCTCTTGTAATTGAACCCTTGCTTAAAATGTAGAGCTTATCGAGAAAAATTGGTACAAGGTCAACGCTGTGGGTTGCCATAACAATTGTTATGCCATTTTCTTTATTGAGCCTTCTTAAAAGGTTCATCATCTTATATTCACCCATCGGGTCAAGCCCGGCAGTTGGCTCGTCAAGCAGAAGGATTTCATGTCCCATTGCGAGAAGCCCGGCAATACATGCCCTTTTTTTCTGTCCAAAACTCAGGTTGTGCACAGATTTTTTTTCAAGCCCTGTTAGTTCAACCTCATTTAAAGCACTAAACACTCTTCTTTTAACCTCATGAATGTCAAACCCCATGTTTATAGGACCAAAAGCAATATCTTCAAACAGCGTTGGTGCAAAAAGCTGGTCGTCAGGATTTTGAAAGACAAGCCCAATTTTTTTGTAAATCTCGCGTGGCGTCAGTTTCCGTATATCCGTTCTATCCAGATACACGCTGCCTTCAAACCCTTTGAGTAACCCATCCATCGTCCGGAGAAGCGTTGTCTTCCCAGAGCCGTTTGCACCAAGCAGGCCGACAAATGCACCTTTTCTGACCTCAAGATTTATGTCAGAGAGGGCTTTGGTACTATCAGGATATTTAAAGGAGTCTATTTTGACTGAAAGCCGAATATCTTTTATTTGTGTTCCTTTGTTTTCGCTTAGGACAAATTTGTGTTCTGTGTTCTGAAATCTTCTTAGATTTTCCATACAACCCCCATGGCAATTAAAAATAAGAAGGACAATATAAGTTCGGAAGATTTAAACGGCTTGTGTCTTAACAAAGGCATGTTGCCGTCATATCCTCTTTGAATCATTGCTGTGGTTGTGTTCTGGCTGTGTTCAAAGGCTTTAATAACCAGCGAGCCTGTTAGTGTTCCAAAGGAATTTAAGCCTCTCTTTATGCTTGAATATCCGAGGCGGTTTTTCTGGGCATTATAGATGACAAAGGCATCTTCAAGAAACACAAAGATATAACGATAGGCAAACATTAATATCTCAATAAAACTCTTTGGAATTTTAAACCATGAAAGTCCTGCCATGATTTCTGTAAATGGAGTGGAAAAACCCAATGCGGCAACCACAGATACAGCACCGATTATTCTGCAGGCTATGAACAAGCCGTCCATAAGCCCATCCCGGTGTCCTGTTAATGTGAAAAGTGAGAAATGGGAAGTGGGAAGTGAAATTGAAAAAATAATCTCTTTTCCTGAGAACAAAAACTTGATTAAAACTATAACCAGTGCAATAAAAACAGGCTCTGAAAACCTGAGGATAAAGACCCTTAAAGGTATCCGTATCTTAATGCAGAGAAATAGACAGAGAATTGTCACGAGCAAGGGAAGGGCAAAGCCCTTATAGCTCAAGACCATTGATAGAACGGCAAGACTTACAAGAATTTTCACCCTTGCATCAACTTTTGAAAGCATATGCTCTTTTTTAAAGTATTCTGAAAATAATTCCATCTGTTTCTCCCGTAATATGTTGGATGTGCAGGCTATCAAGAATTGCCTGCACATCCACAAGAGATTAACTTGTTATTTTCTGTTCCTTGCTGTTAACTTTTGATGATTTTTCAACCATAAGCACCCTCCAGTAATATCCACCGATAAACCCGCCAACCGCACCTCCGAGGAGGAATACAAAAAGAAGCAGGTCTCCTTGGTCTGTGTTGATAAACGGCTCTCTTGCCTCTCTGCCATGTTCTTTTGCATATTTTTCAACTATAGACTCATCAATACCAGACCACTTCTCAGCAGCTAACGTTGCAGTGAATAGTGAACAGTGAATAGTGAATAGCAAAAAAACAGTGAACAGTGAACAGTGGATAGTGAATAGTCTTTTGAAAAACCGGTTAACTTTGAACTTTAAACTTTGAACTTTTATAACGCCTCCTCTGGTTTTAATACCTTCATCTTCACAAGCAAGTCAGGCCTCTTCTTATAAAGCAGTACGACCATGCCTGCTGTCATTGCACCTTCAAGGATTCCAAGTGGAAGCTGTGTCGGTAAAAAGGCTATTAGGATTTTCCAGAAAAGAGGCATGAATGGTGAATCTCCCCGTATGCCTGATGCAAGTTCAATGGATGTAGTGGTGTATGTTGCCCAGTCTGCAAGAATACCTGCCATAAAGCCTGCAATCCAAAGATTAGCCTTTAACGCCCTCAATCCCCTGAATGTAAGATACCCTGCAAAAGAGCCCATAATGCCCATTGATACTATATCCGCTCCCCATGTGCTTAATCCGCCGTGAGCAAGAAAGAGCGCCTGAATAAGCAGCGCTACTGCCGTAACAAGAATGCTTATTGCAGGTCCGACAAGTATCCCTGATATTCCTGTTCCTGCAGGATGAGAACAAGTGCCTGCTGTCGGCACAGGAATTGGCATGCAGGATATTACAAACACTATCGCAGCCATGAGTCCGACAAGAGGTTTGAAGGAAAGGTCAGCATTTGACAGTTTCTTCAGTCTATACAAACCAAATGCCACAAATGGTATAGCAATAGCAAACCAGAAAGCTGCCCAGTTGGATGGCAGAATGCCTTCGGAGATGTGCATGGCGTGTGCGGTATCGGTGAATAGTAAAAAAAGAGTGAACAGTGAACAGTGAACAGTGAACAGTCTTTTGAAAAAACTTTGAATTTTGTCCCGACTTATTCGGGATGAATTTTGAATTTTCATTTTCCCTCCGCTATTTTGAGCAGTGCATTCACAATTGCAACTGCAACAGGACTTCCGCCTTTCCTGCCCAGCGATGTGATGAATGGGTATTTCATATGCAGCAGCACCTCTTTTGATTCAACTGCCTTAACAAAACCTACAGGAACGCCGATAACAAGTTCAGGCTTGAAATCGGTGTTTCTTATCAGTTTCATTACCCTATAAAGTGCGGTTGGTGCATTGCCAATTGCCACCATACCGATATTGTTGTTTTCTTTTAGTCCAATTTCTATTCCAATCTCTGCACGTGTCTTGTGTGTTTCGATAACCCCCCTTTCATCCCCCCTTAAATTAAGGGGGGATAGAGGGGGGTTATCTGTGTTCTGTGTTTTGTGTTCTGCCCCTTGTATATTACAAATAACTTTTCCGCCCCATTTTTGCAGTAATGTCTTGTTTATTCCAGCCTCAACCATACTAACATCAACCAGTATATCCTTCCCGTTTTTTATTGCCCGTATCCCTGCCTCCACGGCATCAGGATGGAAACGCATATTTTTAGTGAAATCGAAATCTCCTGTAGCATGTATTACCCTTTTTACAACAGGTAATTCAAGAGGCGTGAAATTTGTTTCTCCAATTGTCTTTGTGATTATCTCAAGGCTTTTTTCTTCTATTTCATGTGGGTTAAGTACCTTAAATGGTTTGATGTCTTTCGTTACTCTTTCAATGATAACTTTTGCAATGTTTTCATGGACACCGAGCGGTTCTGTAAGAAAAAACTCAACATCCTTATATCTTTTTTGTGCTTCAATAATCAATTCGCCAATATCTTCTTCAAAATGTCTTCCTTTGTAAAGAAAGTAAGGAAGAATAATTATCTTTTTTGCGCCCTTTGCAGCACATGCAGAAACACCATCAAAAAAATCAGGCTTGCTAAATTGTAGAAATGCTATCTCTACAAGTGGAATATCACCTGTTTTTTTCACCAAATCTGCCATGTGTTTAAGCGCTGAATTTGCCTCTGTCAGTCTGCTGCCATGTCCTAAGAGTAGTATTGCCTCCATTTATATTTCCTTTATAAACCTCACAAATTTTTTTGCAATATCATGATTGTTGCCAAAATGAATATGTATATAACTTGCAACGGTATTCTTAAACCTATAACCTTCATCCTGAACGTGCCTTCCCGAGCTATCTTTAACGGAATAAATTAAGTAAGGGTTCAAGGATTCGAAGATTCGAGGATTCAAGTGAGAAAAAGAATTTTCGGTCTGTGCCCTGTTGTCTATTTCAGAATAATGAAATTCATGACCTCTCAATTTGTCTCCCTTTTTACCGATAATACAGTCTTCTTTTAATAGGATTTCTCTGTAGCCAAGGTGTGACCTTTTTTTTGCCATTCTTGTTTCAAACGGGAAAACGCCAGCCATCTCATAAAACTTCCCATCAAAATTATAAATACCTTCTGAAAGATACATCAATCCTCCACATTCAGCATAAATGGGCTTTCCTGACATAGCCCATTTATGTATATCATTTCGCATCGGCTTATTATTGCTGAGGGCAGCGGCATAAAGCTCAGGATAACCTCCTCCAATATAAATGGCATCAACATTTTCAGGAATTTTTGTATCTGTGAGGGGAGTGAATTGGATTATCTCTGCGCCTTTCTCTCTTAATAAATCTAAGTTATCTTCATAATAAAAACAGAAGGCGTTGTCATAGGCAACAGCAATGCGGAGTTTAGAGTTTAGAGTTTGGAGTTCAGTAACCCCCCATCCCCCCCTTAAATTAAGGGGGGATAAAGGGGGGTTATTCGCATTCTGCACTTCTGCACTTCTGCACTTCTGTACTATCAAATCAACATCTATATGTTCCATAACTGTATCAGCCAGTTTCTCTATCTTTTCTGCGGTGATAGGACCTTCTTCAGCAACTGTAAGCCCCAGATGCCTGTGAGGAATTTCAAAGTCCAACTCTCTTGGTAGATAACCTAAGACCGTCACATCCTTAACACTGTCCTTTAGTCTTATGTAGTGATTTTCTGACGCTACACGGTTAAAGATTACACCCAAAAAAGAAAGTTGACTGTTGACCGTTGACCGTTGACCGTAATCAACAAATCCCCTTACTACTGCTCCCGCGCTCTCAGCCATTCCATAGGCAT
>JACROO010000002.1 GCA_016214355.1 Nitrospirota bacterium
AAATATTTTGCAGAACTTGTGCCTGCGGGAAGGGGATAGTTAAGGCAGTTTTCCCTGCTTACAAGCCCTGTGCCCGGATATAAAGGACTTTGATGCAGGGAAAGGTATAAAAAATCCTTTTTGCCGATAAAAATATCCTCTGTGCCGTTTCCGTGATGGCAGTCAAAATCAATGATTACAATCCTTTCAGCCGACTCTTTTGCCTTTAATGATGCAATTGCAATGTTATTGAAATAGCAGAATCCTCCAAGACGGTCTTTTGCTGCATGATGTCCCGGAGGACGCATGAGGGAAAACGCCTTCTCGCCTTTTAATGCAAGCATTGCGGCTTCAACTGCGCCTCCTGCAGACAATCGTGCATATTCAAAAATATTCGGAAGTGCAGGCGTATCCATATCAAAAAAATCGCCCCTTTTTACTTCCTCAAGAAGCCGTGATGTATGTGCCAGCAGTATATCTTTTTCACTGCAGGGTGCAGGCTCTATGAATTCAAAACCCTTATCCTGCAGAAAATTGTATGTTGCGCCTGCCCTCTGGGGTGATTCAGGGTGCCCGGGCTGTGAGTACTCAAGGCATTTTTTTGAAAAGAGTATTTTCATTGACTAAAGTTTTTAACTATCAGAAGCCTATCAATATTATCCACATCCGGAATAAAAATCTCCATGAGGAATATGAGCCATTAGAACTAAAACAATAAAAAAAGGGTATCCCCATATTCAGGATACCCTTTTTAATAATATTACTTTCTTACTGTTTTACCCCGTTAGAAATAATGCCCCGCTGGAATTTCTAACGGGGTTTACTTATGTTGTCTTCTTCAGGTAACGTCTGACTGCCAATGCTGCACCGCCGGTTAAGAACAGAATAGAGCTAATAGGCTCAGGTGCAAGGGCTGTTGTCCCCGCTAAAGAGGAATATCCTCCCTCGTGGTCGCTAAAATATGCAGTATAGGGAATGTTGCCAGCCTGATAGTCAATCACAAAACTAAATCCGCTCAGAGAATTGCCAGGCGCTATATCATCGCTGCCCATAGGATCCATAGCAAATACCATTGCGAAGGATGTTGTTGGTTCTCCTGCGATACCGTCCCACCCTGTTGGAAGCGGTAAACCTGTAAATTCGTGGTCCCCGTCAAAATCAAACCAGACGCTATAAAGATATTCGCTGCCTGCAGTTGTGTTATAAAACGTATAGTCATATTGCCATAGTAGCCCGCTTTCTAATTCAGTTTCATAATAGAGTATATCTGCGCTTGGCACTGCAAATGCCATTGCGGCGAACAGGAACATGCTCACTGCAAAAACTGTTATAAATAATCCCTTTTTCATCTTAAACCCTCCTTCTCTTTTATATTTTTATTTGGTAAATTGGAGAACATCTTAGAATTCTCCTTATGTTTTTTCGTGTAACGCCTGACCGCCAGCACTGCACCGCCAGAAAAAAAAAGAATGGAGCTTACCGGCTCAGGAACCATCGGCGGACTATTGCCGCCATCAGGACGCACTATGAAGTCAAGCTTATCATTGCTGTTAAAGCCTGTTATTCCTAAGGCATTGTTATAGGCATAAATATTGTTTCCCCCTGTTTTTCCGTCCTTAGAATAGAAATTCCCCCACACAGGGTCATTAACTGTCTGGAAAGAGTAGGACACCAGATTCGCCCCGGTATCAAACTTGATTCCATACAAACCGCTTGCGGGCATCCCGGGGTTACTATTACCTGTGCCTGGGGTCCAGAGCTGGGGACCGTAAATACTTATTGATGTCCAATCACCTGAGCCTTTTTTTACGAGGGGATTTATTATGTCATTTGCTGACGAAGGGCTGCTAACTTCCAGTATGAAATGAGAAATAGCCTTATTGCCTGTAAGCGTATATTCATAATCCCATAACTGGGCAGTCTGGTCATAAGATATATCCCATAAAATACTAAAACCGGGCCAGTAACCTGTAAGTCCTCCCTCAGATTCAGTTGGACCATAATAATCTGCAGAAAAGGTGCGCTGGTCTATCATGTCCTGAAAATCAACACTCTGACCATAGATACTTGCAGTTGCAAATGCATTACTTACCAGCATCGCCGTAAGAAATACGAATAAAACCAAACCTATTATCAGTTTCTTATTTATTTGGTTTAACCTCTCAGTGAAAACCTGAGCATAGTCTTTGCCCCTATTACCGTTGCCGTCATTACCGTCATTACTGCCGTTGCTGCCGTTTCTGTAGATTCCGCATATTTCAAAATTCTTATAGCAATAAAATGTTGTCAGGGCTATGTCCTGACTCTTCATTTTAACGAAATGACAATCGTTATACGGCTTATGAACAAACGGACACAGCCTGCCGTTTGTCTCTGTCTGCCCCATAATTTTTTCCATCGCACTTAATTGTTTTGCAAAACACGTGCTAAAAAACAGACAAATTCTTTGAAGGACATGTAAAAGTTTCTTTACACAGGCTGCAAGAAAATAACTTGACCTTAAGATGAGGGCTAATACTAAGAAAAATAAGAAAAATTTCAACCTTGACCCGGCATTAATCTTATCAAAACTTTCTTAGAACTAAGAGGGTTTTTTAAATGTTTCTGTAAAAAATGTTTATTTTTGGATGTAAAAAAGGGAGGAAAACTTATTAATGAAGTTATAATAATGTAAAATATTACGTGTATGTTATGTTACATATATGTAACATGTTACAGTAAAAAATCATATCTCATCTCTAATTTTTAACTCTTTGATTTTTCTGTAAATAGTCTGTCTGCTTATTCCTATCAAACGTGCTGCCTTTGCTTTGTTCCCTGCAGTTTTTTCAAGTGCATTACGGATTGCCTCTGCTCCATTGTCTTCTTTACCCATTAGAGCAGGTGCTGTAGTTTCATTAAAGCTTTTCAACTCCAACGGCAGGTCATCAACAGTAATTGTGTTTTGATGGCATACAATATATGCATGCTCCAGTGCGTGTTCCAGTTCCCTGACATTCCCGGACCAATTATAGTTCATAAAAATCCTCTGCACATCAATAGAAATTCCTCTGATTTCCTTATTAAGTTTCTTATTGAACTTTTTCAGAAAATAATCAACAAGAAGGGGCATATCTTCCAGCTTTTCCCTGAGTGCTGGCAATGGTATTTCAACCACTTTCAGACGGTAATAAAGGTCCTCTCTGAATTTTCCAAGCCTTACTTTTTCTTTAAGATTCTGATTAGTCGCAGCAACAACACGGACATCCACTTTAACCGGTACCGAATCTCCCACGCACTCAAATTCCATATCTTGAAGAACCCTCAGCAGCCGCAGTTGAATCCCCTGGGATATGTCAGCTATTTCATCTAAGAAAATAGTCCCGCCGTCTGCCCTCTGGAATCTGCCGATTTTATCCTTTACCGCGCCTGTAAATGCACCCTTGACATGTCCGAAGAGCTCACTCTCAAGAAGGTTTTCAGACAAAGCCGAGCAGTTCACCTTAACCAGCGGCTTAGAACTGCGCGTTCCATTATAATGGAGCGCCTCCGCAACAAGTTCCTTGCCTGTTCCGCTTTCACCTGTAATCAAAACCGTAGTCTGGACATCAGCCAGCGCCTCTACCAAAGAGAAAACCTTCTGCATCTGCTCACTCTTACCGATAATGTTATGGAATTGCTGTCGTTCTTTCAGGTCCTGCTCTAAATTAGCCAGACGCGTTTCATCCCTTACTACCATAACTGCGCCTGAGAATATGCCTTTGGAGTCAATAAGCGGAGATGCAGTCAATGTAACCACCTGTTGTGGACGATTATGAATCTGACATTCAAGACGGTTTTCTTCCATTGGTTCTTTTTGCTTGATAGTCCTTGTAAGCACCTCAAGGCATTTCCTATTGCACATTTCAGGTGAAGAGCTGAACACCCTGCCGATATCCTCGCGGGAAAACCCGCAGATATTTTTAGCCATTTCATTAATCTCAAGCACTACCAGTTCCTTATCTACTGTGATAATTGCATCATGGACGCTCCTGAAAATAGCCTCAAGGTTTGAACGGTATTTCTCCTTTTCATCTGTTATAGCTTTATGCTGCAGTGCCATATTAGCAACATGCAGCAGCGTCTCCTTCTGCACAGGCTTAGTGATATAGTCAAAAGCACCCAGACGCATAGCCTCTGATGCGCTCTCAATATTCGGGTAGCCTGTAATCATAATCACCGGACAATTTAGATTCCTTTCCCTGACCCCGCGCAGGACATCAACTCCGGTCTTGCCCTGTAAGATAATATCTGCAAATATCAAATCAAAATCCGTTTCTGTAATCTTTGCTAATGCCTCGTCAAAGTTATTAGCAGTAGCTACCGCATATCCTTCATCCAAAAGAAATCTTTTGAAGGTAAACCTTATGCCTTCCTCGTCATCAATTACCAAAAGTTTCGCTTTCATGCCTCATCCTTTATTTTTACAGGGAGGTCTATTATAACTTTCGTAAACTCTCCATCCTTACTGTCTATTGCAAGTTTGCCGCCGTGGCTGCTGATAATACCATGGCTTATGCTCAAACCAAGACCTGTACCGGTACCGTCAGTTTTGGTGGAAAAAAACGGATCCATTATCTTGTCGCGTACTGCTTGAGGAATGCCCGTGCCCTGATCATAGAATGTGACCCTGATATATGGGCAGTTACCAACTTTCACTACGTCACAACTAATCTCAAGTATTTTGTCTTCATGTGACCCTTTATATTTTTGGTTCAAGGCATACCGTGCATTGCTTGCGATATTTAAAAAAACCTGCAGAACCTGCTGGGGATTTGCAATTATTTCCGGCAAGTTATCTGGGACATTCACCCTCAGATTAATACCATCCTTTCGTATCTGAACCTCTGTAAGGGAAAATAAATCCGACAATATCTCGTAGAACTTAACCTGAGTCTTTTCCTCCTTCTTGACTCTGGCAAAAGACAGAAGGCTCCTGACTATCCCTGCAATACGGTCACTCTCCTTAAGCATTCTACTGGCAATATCTTTGTCTCTGCCCTCCTTCTCAAAGTCATCCAGCAGTATCTGGGCATAGTTAATAATACTGTTTACAGGATTATTAATCTCATGCGCCACGCCGGCTGCAAGCTCGCCCAGCGATGCGAGGTGCCGGGCGCGCAGAGCCTCTGCCTGTAAATTAACCCTATCAGTAATATCAGTGGAAACCTCTATGACATTTTTTATTCCTCCGAATTCATCTTCTATCGGGAATGCCCTTATATCAAATAATCTGCCTTCTGTGGTAGAGATCTGGGCAGTCTCTTCTTTTCCTGAAAGAAAACTCATCGTTGACGGACAGTTCTCGCATGGGGCAAAGATATTACAGCACATTTTATGACAGTGCTGTCCGGTCAATTCTGAAACATCCTTGCCAAATACTGAGGCAGCAGCCTTATTCGCCCACCTTATTTTCAGGTCCGGAGAAAGCAGAATAATGTTATCCGTAATAGCATCCAGAAGTACATGGAATTCCTGCGTAAGTCTTCGGAACTCGCCTTCGCTGTTTCGCAGCGCCTCCTCTATCCGCTTGCGCTCGCTAATCTCCTCCCTTAACTGCTCGTTGGTAATAGTAAGCTCGGCAGTACGCTCCTCTACCCTGATTTCCAGTTCATCCTTTGCCTTTTGAAGTTCCTCTTCTGCCTGTCTGCGATGGATGATTCCTACTAACACATTGGCTACTGCAACAAGAAATTCTACTTCTCGCGGATTGCGAAGGTGTCCATCTTTTATGTATGTATTAATCACGCCCAGCACCTTGCCTGCAGACATGATAGGGACACAGTAATGTCCATGAGGGATAATGCCGTCATATCTATTGTCATGCCGAGTATCAACACAGTCAGCAAATTCTACCTTGCCTGACTGTGCTGCACGGCCGCACATGCATCTGCCAAATGGCACCATGGCACATTTTGCTTGTAATGCTGACGGCAGACCTCTCTGTGCCGTCAGCACCAAAACCTCAGGGTCATCCTCTACAAGCAGGATAGCGCCCTTTGATTCAAGTGAAAGCCATGGGATTGAAACTATCTGCTCAATAACCCGCTCCAGTGTATCTTTTAATGATATATCCTCTAACGAAATATGGAGGATAGTATTGAGCGCAGACTGCAGTTCATAGTTCTGCTTCAGCTTCTCTTCTACTAATCTGCGTTCGGTGATCTCGCGGAAAATAACCTGCACTGCAGGTTTGCTTTGATGTGTAAAAGGAGTCACCGCCATTTCTACATCCACATTTATGCCGTCAAGCCGGATAAGCTGTGCCTTAACGAACTGCGCTGGTGCGCCTTTTTCCCCCACCTCTTTAAAACGCCCTTCAACAAAGTCTTTGTATTCAGGAGACACGAAGTCTATTATCTGTTTACCCACAATTTGTCCGGGGGCAGCAGCACCAAAAAGTTTTGCTCCGGCAGTGTTTATAAAGACCACCTTGCCCTCGTTTTGAACACATATCGCCTCTGGGGAAAATTCTACAAGACGACGGTAACGCTCTTCACTTTCCATTAATGTCTCCTCAAACTCCTCAAAAGAGACTAAAAAATAAATGACCCGCTAACATAAAGAACTCAAATAATATTATCACTTAATCCGAAAAATGCATTTGAAAAACCACAGAGGTCACAGAGAGATATTTAAAATTAAAAAATCTCTTGTGTTTTCAACAGTTCTCTGTGTTCTCTTTTAAAAATTTATGGCTAATTGGTAAATTCATTATGCATAAAAGAGTGCACAGAGAAAAATCTTCAAAATTATTCTCTATCAATATGTTCCTCTGTGTTCTCTGTGGTTAGTTGCATTATTTAGCTTAACCCGATTTCTTCTATTATACAACTTTATATTGATATTGTCTTTTTTATCTGTCAACTTATTTTACATTTAATTTTAACTTAAAGCAGTTTTTTGCAAAGGATTAAAAATGTTATAAGGAATAACCCACTATGTTATAAGGATAATTGCCTTACAAACAAACCATGCAAACAGGGCGCATGCAGGAAGTGTAAAAACCCACGCAAGAACAATCTTTCCTGCAATTCCCCATCTAACAGCAGATAGTCTTTTTGTTGCACCCACCCCCATAATAGCAGTTGCTATCACATGTGTTGTGCTGACCGGAAGACCAAAATGACTTGCACCAAGAATAATAGCGGTTGCCGAGGTCTCGGCGGCAAAACCATGGACAGGCTCAAGTTTTAACATATGAACACCCATTGTTTTAATTACCTTCCAACCACCGAGCGCTGTCCCAAGCCCCATCGCAAGGGCACATATCAGTATAACCCAGAACGGGACATCTACAGAGTGAAGAACACCGCCGCTTACAAGCGAAAGGGTGATTATGCCCATAACCTTTTGTGCATCATTTGAGCCATGGCTGAATGCCATAAACCCTGATGAAATAAGCTGGAGCCTTCCAAAATATTTGTTTACAGTACCTGTTGGAAGTGTCCCAAAGAATCTCAATATAAGTTTCATGAGAAAAAAACCGAACATAATTCCAATGAGGGGTGAAACAAGAAGGGATGAAAATATCTTAATTAATCCTGAAACATTAAGAATCTTTGTACCGCCGTATGCTGTAGATGCGCCTATAAGCCCGCCTATGAGGGCATGGGACGCACTTACAGGCATGCCAAATTTTGTCATCACACCGTTCCACGAAAACCCCGCGAAAAGTGCAGCGGCTACAACCACCTCTGTAATAGCCTTAGGCTCTACAATTCCTGTCCCAATGGTCTTTGCAACCGCAGTTGAAAGAAATGCCCCCAAGACATTCATACTTGCTGCAAGCAGAACAGCCTTTGTTGGTGTCAGAACCCTTGTTGAAACAACAGTCGCAATTGCATTGGCAGAGTCATTCCACCCATTACTGATATCAAAAAGCAAGGCGAGTATGATGATAAGGATAATTATTTCAGGCATGCTTGAGTACTATAGCCTCAAGAATATTTGCTACATCTTCACAACTGTCAGATGCGTCTTCAAGGTGCTCATATATCTCTTTCCATTTTATGATAAGGACAGGGTCCTGAAAATCATCAAACAGCCTTCCGAGTGCGTCTCTGAAATCCCTGTCTATTCTGTTTTCAAGCCTGTTTATTTCAATACAATATTCCTGCACATGAGAATAATTTTTTTCTTTGAGTTTTTTTATTGCCTTATGTACAACCTCAACAGTCATGAGAAGATTTTTTGACATTGAAACCGCCTCTTTCGTTGATTCTTTCAATTTAAATACAGCAAGCCTGTCAACCGCACTCCATATCAAATCCAGAACATCATCAAGCCGTGATGCAAGGGCGTATAAATCTTCCCTGTCTATGGGGGTAATGAAGGTCTTGTTGAGTTTTTTCATGATTTCATGCGTTAATACATCACCTTCCTGCTCCACCTCATAAATCTCTTTTGCCCTCGCCTCAATATTGTCAAAGCCCTCCATAAGAGAGACCAGAAGAGAGGCTGCCTTTGTCAGGTTTAAGGCTGCCCTGTCAAATATCTCAAAAAAATCAATTGCTTTAGGAAAAAATTTCATAGTTTTTACACCATAGGTATAATAAAGAAACAAGGGTTTGATGTCAAATAAAATGTGTGATGCGTTCAGGAATTCCTTTTTTGTGTGAGGACCCTCAAAAATGCCTCTACTACCGCAGGGTCAAACTGCGTGCCGCTGCATCTTCTTAATTCTGTTATTGCATATTCCCTGCCCGACGCAGGACGATACGGCCTGTCTGCAGTCATGGAGTCAAAGGAGTCAGCAACACAGATAATCCTTGAAAGCAAAGGGATTCCTTCTCCTTTAAGTCTGTCCGGATAGCCCTTTCCATCAACCCTTTCATGATGCGACCTGATTATAGGATATATATTCACAAGTTCCTTAATCGGTTTTAATATCTCCTCTCCTTTGGCAGGATGTTCTTTTACTAAAGCAAATTCCTCAGCAGTAAGTTTATCTGCTTTATTGAGGATTACATCATAAGTCCCTATCTTGCCGATATCATGCAGCAGGGCTGCTGTCCGTAATAAATCTATCTCTTCCTCTTTTAACCCCATTTCTTTTGCAATGGCAATGGATGTCCCGGCAACCCGCTCAGAATGACCCTTTGTCCATGGGCTCTTTGCATCTAATGCATTGGCAAACGCAAGGATGAGGTTTGTATAGAGTGTTTTCAATTGTGTGTGAGCAAAATTGAGGTCCTTAAGCATATTAAAAAAGGCGTCGCGGCTCTTCCCCATCTGCTCTTCCTTGTTTTTTATGTCTGTGATGTCAATCAGTGAATGTACAAAGGCTATAATCCTTTTTTCCTCATCAAGAATAGGCGTAATTTGTATGATAAAGTGCTTTCCGATTTTTTCCTCATAATATTCAAGTGTCTCTGTCTGATACGAATCACACGCAGCAGGCAACGGACAGTCTTTTATATGCTGGGGTTCGCCGTGAATTACTTCATAACATTTTTTACCGACCACTTCCTTTAAAGGGATGCCTGTAATATCAGCTATGTATTTATTTGCCCTGATGATATTAAAGTCCCTGTCAATAAGCAGTGCACCCAGAGGCATGAAATCAAATGTTGCCCTCCATTCCTCTGCCGCGCGCATGAGTTGAGTTTCATAGACTTTTTTTGCAGTGTTATCCCTTATAACAGTCCTGCTCCTGAGAAATCGCCCGTCCTTATCATACACGGCAGTTACATTTATCAGGACAGGTAAAAGACTGCCGTCTTTTCTTCGGAAATCGTACTCAAGGTTTTCAACATAGCCCTTTTCCTTGAGGACAGGAAAAAATTTCTCAAAGGCTTTAAGTGCATCATCAGCCAGAATTTCTATTATCTTCATCTTACCCACGACTTCATCCCTTTCATAGCCGAGCATCTTAAGCCATGTATCGTTTACATCCAGAAAAATCCCATTAGTATCTATTGAATGATACCCGTCAGGTGCGTTCTGGTAGAGGTCACGGTATTTTTCTTCGGAGACTATAAAACTTTTAAGGAGCTTTGTCCTTTCATTCACAAGATAGCCAAGGGTTGTAGAGATAAAGGGTGTAAGAAGGATAAAAATGTGGAACAATAGTATGTAACTATCCGTGGGAAAAAAGAAATGAATTAATACCTGAGCCTTGTATTCAATAGCTTCAATAACGACATACGCCCCAAGGATGATATAACCTGAAAGAGTAACACTAATGGCAAGCCTGGATTTCACTTCTTACCTGCCTTAGTAGCATATGCCTTCTTACTGGTATGAGCCGTTTCCGAGCTATGTTTATACCCTGTGCTCTTAAAAATAAGTCCTCCTTCCTCCCTATCAACCTCTATAGTATCATCTTCTTTAAACGCCCCCTCAAGAAGTTTTGTAGCAAGGGGATTTAAGATTTCTTTCTGAATCACCCTCTTAAGAGGCCTTGCACCATAAAGCGGGTCATAGCCAATCTCTGCAAGATAAGCCTTTGCCTTTTCTGTAAGCACAATATCTATGTGCTTGCCCTTTAAAAACTTCTTCATCCGGTTAAGCTGGATATCAACTATTTCCATGAGCAATTCCCTGTTAAGGGCATGGAATATTATTATCTCATCCACCCTGTTCAGAAACTCAGGCCTGAAAAATGCCTTCAGCTCTCCCATCACTCCCTTGCGTATCTGCTCTTCATTACTCCACTCTGTAAGCATCTCCTGAATGTGCTGACTTCCGATATTTGAGGTCATTATTACAACCGTGTTTCTGAAATCAACTGTCCTGCCGTGCCCGTCCGTAAGCCTCCCGTCATCAAGTAATTGCAAAAGCACATTAAAGACCTCCTGATGCGCTTTCTCCACCTCATCAAAGAGGATTACCGCATAAGGCCTTCTCCTTATTGTCTCAGTAAGCTGTCCCCCTTCCTCATAACCCACATATCCCGGAGGCGCACCAATCAGCCTTGATACAGTGTGGCGTTCCTGATATTCAGACATGTCAATCCTTACCATTGCACCTTCGTCATCAAACAAAAACTCTGCGAGCGCCCTCGCAAGCTCTGTCTTCCCAACGCCTGTTGGGCCAAGAAAGATAAAGGAGCCGATAGGTCTATTCGGGTCCTGTATGCCTGCCCTTGCCCTTCTTACCGCACTTGAAACTGCACTGATTGCCTCATCCTGCCCAACGACGCG